>JAUTXJ010000251.1 GCA_030838075.1 Acidobacteriaceae bacterium | reverse complement strand
AGACGTTCGTAAAGACTGATCCGCTCGGAAATCCCGTCGATAAGAATCACCCGTGGAATCAAACCACCATTCCGAAGCCGCAAAAGCGCAACTTCAAAGACAAATACACCTGGGTGATGTCGCCTCGCTGGCTTGATAAGCGCACTGGCGACCACCTGGCGCTCGACACGGGTGGCGGACCCATAGCGCGTCTCTGGGCGACGGCTTTAGCTGGCCTCGTCGACATCGGTTACATCAAAGCGACCGGGAACAGCGTGAAAATGTATTTGCCCAAGACCATGTCGCTGCCTGAAGTTGAGTTCGAATGGAAGGTTCCGAAGTGGAGCAACGCGATCGAGCGCGATCGCGCGCGAACTTATTTCCAGGTTTACGCTGCCTGCGCCGCTTTGTATTTTGCCGAACAGGCATTGGCTGAAGTGCATAAAGGAAATACGAAAACCTGGTCGGACTTCAAAGTGCCGCAAGATGCCATCGGATGTGGCTTCCACGAAGCGGTTCGCGGGGTTCTCTCGCATCACGTGGTTATTCGCGACGGCAAAATTGCAAATTACCATCCGTATCCGCCGACCCCTTGGAACGCGAACCCGCGTGATATTTACGGAACGCCTGGGCCCTATGAAGACGCGGTGCAGAACACGCCGATCTTCGAGGACAACGGCCCCGACAAGTTTAAAGGTATCGACATCATGAGAACGGTCCGCAGCTTCGACCCGTGCCTACCTTGTGGCGTGCACATGTATCTCGGTGATGGTAAGACGCTGGAGACTCACCATTCACCGATGTTTGGTTTGCAACCTTAGAAGGAAGCATCTCCGCGGTGTCGCCAAGCGGTGAGTTCGGCGGCGCTAGCCTTTCGGTTCTCACCGCTTTCGTTCCAAGAGTCCCGCTATCAGAAAGGCGTGAATGCCGAAACAAAAAGAAGTTGAGAGCCAGATCGAATCGATCGACAAGATGGTGCGCGCTTTAGAGGAGGCGAAGGACCCAGTTCTGCGCGCAAATGCCAAGGAGTTGGTGCAGGCGCTGATGACTTTGCATGGAGCATGCCTGGAACGCATGTTGGAAGTCGTTGGTCAGAGCGGCGTGTCTGGGAAATCCATCATCGATACATTCGCGCGCGATGGAGTGGTAAAAAGCGTGTTGCTTCTTTATGGGCTCCATCCGATCGACATTAAGACCAGGGTTCTGGAAGCGCTGGAGAAAACCCGGTCTTCCATGCGTTCGAACGCACGCACTGTAAGTTTTGTCGCAATCGACGATGCCGGAATGGTCACCTTGCGTATGGAGGGCAAGAGTGAAGGCTGCCGGTCGTCGGATTCGGCGCTGAAACAAGCCGTGGAGCAGGCTATCTACGAAGCGGCTCCAGACATTTCAGGAATCGTTCTGGAAGGCTTTGTCGAGAAAACTTCGACCACCGGGTTTGTTCCACTGGCCAGCTTGGCGGCGACTGCGCAACAAGCTATTCCAGAGGGCGCTTAACGCCCCTGTGGCCTAGAAATGGAGTTTTTTGAGTAACCGTGGCTTCTTTAAACCTACTGCCAAGGGCATCAGCCTTCGCGACGCTCCGTCAATTTGCGCGGAAGCGGAATGAGAACGTAGAAACTTGTGAGATGTGCAGTCGCGAGCTCGCGGCCGAACATGCTCACCTGCTGGAGACTGTCAGCCGAAAATTAATTTGTGCGTGCGAAGCCTGCGCGATCTTATTTAGCGGAAATCAGAATCTAAAATTCAAACGCGTTCCGCGGGACGTGCGCTTCCTGAGCGATTTCCGTCTGACGGACGCGCAATGGGACAGCTTGATGATCCCCATTGAGATGGCCTTCCTTTTCTATAGCACTCCGCACGGAAAAGTGATGGCGTATTATCCAAGTCCCGCGGGACCTACGGAATCGCTACTGTCGCTGGACACCTGGAACGATGTGGTTCAGGAAAACGAGATTCTGAACGAAATGCGATCGGACGTTGAGGCGCTGCTGGTAAATCGTGTTGGCGCAGCGCGCGGAGTGAGCACGGAGTATTACGTCGTTCCCATCGATGCGTGCTACAAGCTTGTCGGCCTAATTCGTATGCACTGGCGTGGGCTGTCCGGCGGTACTGAAGTTTGGCGGGAAGTTGGCAACTTCTTCGCGGAATTGAAAGTGAAGGCGGGGGTTGTAAACGGTGGACAACATGGCTGATCTAGATCTCCGTGCCGAGAGCGCTGCCGCTGTTCCCTTTGCGGCTGCACCTACGCTGTCTTTTCGGTTGCGGGTGACAAATGCGAACAGAGAAGAAGTCATCCATTCGATGGCGCTGCGCGCGCAAATTCAGATAGAGGTCACGCGGCGACACTACACGGCCGAAGAGCAAGCCCGGCTGAGCGATTTATTTGGAGAACCAGGGCGCTGGGGTCAGACACTGAAAACTATGTTGTGGACGCACGTAGCCGTGAACGTTCCACCATTTCAGAGGGAGACCACCGTTGATATTCCGGTGCCATGCACGTTCGACTTTAACGTCGCATCCACAAAATATTTTCACGGGTTGAGCGAAGGTGACCTGCCGCTAAAGTTTCTTTTCAGCGGCACGGTGTTTTATCAGAGTGAACAAGAAGGACTGCAGGTTGCGCCAATTTCTTGGGAAAAAGAGGCGAAGTTCCGATTGCCGGTGAAGATTTGGAAGCAGATGATCGACGAATATTATCCCAACACAGCGTGGTTGTGCCTGCGGCGGGACGCTTTTGAACGGCTATATGAGTACAAGGTGCGCAATGGCATTCCGACATTTGAGGAAGTTATCGAGAGACTATTTCAGAGTGCCGACGAACCGGTGCGATCGTGAACGTGAAATTAATTGAAGAGATTGCGAACGCCATTCTATACGAGGGCTACATGTTGTATCCCTATCGCCCTTCGTCTGTGAACAATCGTCAGCGCTGGAATTTCGGCGTGATTTACCCGCGAAACTACAGCGAAGCGCAGCACGGAACTGACCCGTGGTTCACGCGAACTGAATGCTTGGTGAAGGGCGGCGCCCAAACTGGGATCACTGTGAAAGTCCGGTTCCTTCAGGCCACATCAAGAACTACGCGTCGAGCGCAAAGCTCGCAAACGGCAGAACAACAGTCCCAGGCATGGCAGGAAGCCGCCGAACGTGACGTATTTGTCGAAGCGCCTCGCCTGGATGAATTAGTGTACGCGCCAGTAAGCAAGGCGATCGAATTGCCACCTAGCGAATCCACGGAGTCCGTATGCGACGCGGATGGAATCATGGGGCAGATCGTGCGCACACAGGAATCTATCCTCGCGCGAGTTGGCTTGAGTGCCTCTCGTGTCAACGACGATCTTTACAAAATTACAGTTGAAGTTGCGAATGAGGGCAGTGTCTCCGATCCCGAGTTTGGCAGCCGCGATAGTGCCTTGATGCGTTCTCTGCTTTCCGCGCACAGCATCCTCAGCGTTGAGGACGGCGAATTCGTCTCGCTTCTGGATACACCCGAAGAATTAAATCCATTCGTCGCTCAGTGCAAAAACGTGGGGACTTGGCCGGTTCTCGTCGGCGAAGAGAACCGACGCGACGCAATGCTGTCGTCGCCGATCATTTTGTACGACTACCCACAAATCGCTCCTGAAAGCGCAGGCGATTTGTTCGATGGCACCGAGATTGACGAGATTCTGGCTCTCAGAATTCTGACGTTGACCGAAGATGAGAAGCGCGAGATGCGCAACGGCGACGCGCGCGCCCGGCAAATCCTGGAACGCACTGAAGCCTTGCCCGAGCAACAATTTCTAAAACTTCACGGGGTGCTGCGCGGGGTGCGCCCGACGCCAGAGGACCAGCAATGAATGAGTGCGAGTGGAATCTGCTCGAGGCTAAAAGTCCGCTAGATACTCTGCGGATCGGCGAAGCCGACGTGAGAGTCGGGGATCGCGTACGGCTGCGTCCCGGCAAGCACGCGGACATTTTTGACATGGCGCTGGCGGGTAAGACGGCAGTCATTGAGTCTATTGAACAAGATTACGAAGGTAAGTTTCACATCTGCGTTGTTGCCGACGATGATCCCGGGCGTGACATTGGAATGATGCGCCAGCCGGGGCATCGTTTTTTCTTTTTTCCGGAAGAGGTAGAGCCTCTCGGTCCGGAAGAGCCTATCGCTTCAACGAACGTGTCGGCCCCCGCGATACTCGTAGCTGGCATTGGAAATATTTTTCTGGGCGATGATGGATTTGGCGTGGAAGTCGCGCAACGTCTGTCTCAGCGTACTTTCCCGGAAGGTGTGCGAGTTGTTGATTTTGGCATTCGAGGATTAGACCTCGCCTATGCGCTGACCGACGGGCCGCAGGTAACGATTCTCATCGATGCGTGCCCGCGTGGCGCAGCGCCGGGCACCTTGTACGTTGTCGAACCAGATTTAACCTCTCTCAATTCGACGAATAATTCTCAAGTAGCGGTTGATGCCCACGCCATGAATCCCATGAATGTTTTGTGCATGGCCAAGTCCATGGGAGCGCCACTCCAGCGGATTCTCCTTGTAGGGTGCGAACCGGCAACACTGGGGCCCGAAGAAGGTCAAATGGGGCTTAGCGAGGTAGTCGAGAATGCTGTAGAGCGCGCCGTTACGTTGACGGCGTCGCTGGTAACCAGAATTCTCAACGGCGAATGGCCATTGGTTGGCGACCAACGCGAAGAAACAAAATCTCAGAAAGGATAGGTACCGGCGATGAAACTGAGCACTAGAAATGTGGTGCATCACGAAGCCCGGCCGTCGAATGAACGAGACACGCTAGTCATGCTGGGCGGCGTAGCGCTTCTCGTAATCGGCGCTGGAATCATTCTGTCCAGTCCAGCGGTACGGAGGTATGTGGAACAGAGTCCGCTCAAAAATGTGCTTGGCAATTTGATTCCCGATGTGGAGCGGTATTTCAAATTACGCGCGATGTGAGTGGTGTTCGAACAGGTAAGGCACTATGGATTCAGCAACCGGGGTAAAAATGTTGCCAGAGACTTCGGCCGTGCGTTACACGATTGATCCAGCGGCCAGCCGCTTCACGGTGCGCGCTTTTGCCGCAGGGCTGTTATCGGGATTTGGCCATAATCCGGTGATCGGGATTCGAGATTTCTCTGGCGACGTGAACTTTTCGCCCGACAACCTGGCGGCGAGTTCCGTGGGGATAACCATCAACGCCGGTTCGTTCGAAGTGCAGAACGATGTTAGCGAGAAAGATCGCGCCGAAATTACGCGCACCATGAATGACCAGGTGCTGGGGGTAAAACGCTTCCCGGAGATCGCCTTTGAGAGCAGGCAAGTGTCGGGAATGAAGCTTGGTGAATCGCTCTACGTCCTAAAGATTGAAAGCGATCTGTTTCTCCACGGTGTTACCCGGCCGCAGACTATATCGGCGAACGTGGCTCCTGGGGACGATAAGCTTCGCGCTTACGGCGAATTCTCGATCAAGCAATCGGATTTCAAGATCAGGCTCGTTTCCGTTGCCGGCGGAGCTCTCAAGGTAAAGGATGAGCTCAAACTGGCGTTCGATATCATCGCGAATAAAGATTCTTGAACTCGGCGGAATTTAGCATGGATCATCGGGGCGAAAAATTGGAAGCGACGGGAGGATGCAGAATGTGCCTGGCAATACCGGGAAAGATTATAGAGATTACTTCCGACGCTACGCACTCCGTGCTGGTTGATGTGATGGGTGT
>JAUTXJ010000233.1 GCA_030838075.1 Acidobacteriaceae bacterium | reverse complement strand
CTCTCTCCACTTTCGGTTTCGCATTTTCCGGCAGGCGATCGTGCGCGTGCCGCAGCTGTCGAAAAATTCGGTTCGTCAACTCCAGCAGTGCATCCTCAAAGCCTCGCTGAAACGTGTCATCAAAAGGTTCCGGTGCAAAATCAGGTTCCGCAGCAGCAGCTGGCGACACCAAAGCCAAATGCAATTCCGCCGTTCGCCGCGCCAGCAATCCCACAGATTCCAAAAATGGAGCGATCAAGGCACGCGCCGCAGCTTTCTGCGATTCTGCAACGCCGCCCTCTGCCGAATTTTTGCCCACCTCATTATAAAAAGCCGAAATCGACTTCATCGTGTATTGCCACGCATCGCCCTGATTCGGCACAAACCCCTGCAGAATCCCCTGCGTCATCACCAGTCCGCGCGCTCCGCGATATTCCAGCGCCCCAAGCAACTGCGGCGTGTGCTGGTAATGTGCCTTCTCCGTAAGAAAACCACCCACCTCAAGATCCGGATTTACGCCCTCCTCCAGCCGCCGAAAAAATTTCAATATCAAGCGGTCCCCGTAAGCAACTGAGCTGTTGCTCTGCTCCGCGGTAATCGCGCGAGGCCGCAGGCTCCCAGCCGCTCCGGTTTCCTGCATCGACAACGCATGAGTGCGCGACGTCACCAACTCTCCAACCTCTCCGGTAAAAACCAATCCCCTCTCAATCGCGTCCAGCAAAAAAGAAAGAAACGTTTCGTTTTTTAGCGCGTCGGTAAGCGTTATCGCCTCTCCGCCGCCGCGCCCCGAAACCGTCAGCACCGCACCGGGTGCCCCGCGTCCACGATTGGAGTCGGCCTCTTTCCCGGGTGCCCCGGGTTCGCCTTTGAGGTTTGAACCCGGGTCTTTCTTTGGATCTGAGTCCTTCGTTACCACCAGTGGCAAAGAATACAAATCCGCCCCGCCGCCCTCATACTCCACCTTCACCACAACAATCAGCGCATGCAATATATCCCGCTCCAACGTAATGAAATCCACCACCTCCGTAGCCCGCACTTCCCGCGCCTTAGCCCCAAACCAGCGCTGCCCTTTCAAGTAAGCGGGCAATTGTGCCGGCAATTCCGTCTTTAAATTAGAAACCATGTCTTTGCCAAAACCCGGCGCGGCCATAAACATCTTCCTCCACCAAATGCATCACAACGGCTGCGGCTCTTTGTATTTTTCCTTCGTCGTATTTCCCAGATATCTCTCCAGCGCGCGCCGCGCCAGATCCTGTCCTCCCAGTCCAAACGCAATCGCCAGCCCCAGCATTGAAGCTCCAAACACAATCGAAAACGCCGCCAGCACCGTCTGTCGCGCCAGCCCCAATTCTTCCAGCGCCATCGAAATCGCCAAAATCCAGATCACAAACCGAATCGACCAGCTCCAAATTTTCGGCGAGCGAATCCCCGCATTCACGGAAGCCAGCAGCGCCGCCCGCGACAAAAAATTCGCCAGCACCAATCCCAGAAATAAAATCAGCATGGCGATAAATACTTCGGGAAGGAAGCGGAACAATCGCGATATCTGCTCCTGCAACCCCGCCACTCGCAACACGCTGATGCCGATCAGGGTGAATCCCAGCCACGTAATCCAGAATATCGAGCGGCTCAGCAGTTCCGTCATCGACGGCAGATCCGCCATCCGCAATACCCGCGAAGCTCCGGCATCTTCCGAAACGCGATCCAATTTCGTCAGCCGCAGCACCGCCCGAAACATGCGACCCAGCAGGTAAGCCGCCAGCAATCCCACCAGAATGATGACCACCATGACCACCAATCGCGGCAGAAATTCCGCGATCATATGCACCAGATTGTAGTAAGCCTGCTCTAAACCCTGCACGATGGTGACTCTCATGATTTCACCTCGACTCCTGCTTTCCACTTCTCCGTCAAATATGGCTTCTGCCGTTCGAACTCCATGCAAAGATTTTCACTCACCGCTTCCATATCCGTCGCCGACGCCTCGGAAAATTCCGTCAGAAACGAATAAATTTTCCCGCGATAAAGTGGGACCAACGCCTGCACCAGGTGATCCCGATTGATCACCGAATGATGGTACGACGCAGCGAACTCATACAGCATCGTCACCCACAACTCCGACGGAAACCGGAATGAGTGTTGGTCAAGCTTCGCGATGCCTTGAATGCTTGCTAGCGTTTCTGGACTTAAAATCGACTCCAGGATCGGTCCAAGTTCTTTAACGCCGGTTTGAAACATTTCAAACATTCTCGCGCGATTAAGCTCCATCGATTCCGCGGTAACCGCATGGTCTGGACCAAACGTTGGCAATGGTTCTGAACCCTTGCGCTCCATCCACGCCTGTTGGTGTGTTTCCAGCAACCAGAACAAACTTCCCACCGTTTGCCGCAACACTTCCACCAGGTCGGGACCCGCGCCGTCCGGCGGTGGCGGTTTCTCCCCAAGATAAACCTGGCAGCAGCGAAAATCGGAAGTGAGCGCGGAAATTCCCATCCACGCTTCCGGCCGCGAACGCACTGGCTCTTCGTGCCACACATCTTCATTGAGGCAAAAGTTACCAAGCTGGTTCGAAAACGCCCACTCATCGGAATACAACTCGCGAATCCTCCGCCCGAATAGCGCGCGCGTCATGGGATAAAGAAGATTCCGTGCCAGTAAACCCTGAAATTTATGGCGCGAATATAATGGCGCTACGAAATCGAAGCTGTCCCGGAACGCCGGACGTAAAAGATTCGCCACCCATTCCGGGGACGTACTGGAGGTGGCCGGCGATACTACCGCGCACGCCCTGGCTCGTAGCAAATCCGATGCCGAAAGAATCGTGCGCAGCGCCAAGCCGGGCGAGGGCGCGCCATTGAATGCCGCCGTAACCCGGTGAATCGTTCGCAGCGCGGTTATCCCCTTGGAGTTCGAATTATTCCCTGGTTCTTCATCGCCCGAGTGCTCGGCGGACCCAGAGTCTTCCACCGTGCCGCCATCAACGCTGATGATCGCCACTCGCTGCCGCACGAAGTTCTGCTGTAAACTTTTTTCAACATAATGCGCAGCCCGCCGCACCGTGTTGGCGCTCCGGTGCGCGAGGATCCCAACAAGCAGGTCCACCTCGCCGACACTCATCAATTGACGAAGCAGGTCGTCAGAAAGGAAGGTTTCGTCAGCCAAAGTACTTCAACTCTCGCTTTCAACCGGGCGGAAATATAATACCGGGCCAACGTCGATAATGCTCAGCTTAAACTGTCGGCGTCAAATGCGGCGTAGTCGGAACCAATAAAATTGATAAGGACCAAGCGTCAGCAGGTACGGCAAATCGCCAAACCTGGGAAACAAGTTTCTGCCAAACATTTCTATCGGTATGTGTCCCTTATACCGCTGCACATCCAGCTCCACAGCCTGCGCTGAACTCGACAAGTTATTCACCACCAGGATTTTCTCGTTGCCCAGCTCGCGTATATACGCCAGCACTCGGTGATTCGACGGCCGCAAAAATTCCATCGTCCCCCGGCTGAACACTCGATACGAATTTCGCGTCTTGATCAACGCCTTCATCCACGACA
>JAUTXJ010000209.1 GCA_030838075.1 Acidobacteriaceae bacterium | reverse complement strand
ATCTTCGCCGCTTCGCTTCTGGCCGATTCCACCTTAATGGTTTGCGTTTCATCCTTCGTCTGCGCGCAAACAACCATCAGCGGCAGCGCAGACAGCGCGGCCGTTACAACGAATCTTGAAGCGAACGTTTGCATCGAACGTCTCCGTTCCAATAAATAAAATTGAATCTGTTTTTGATGTCTGAATCAGGCAGCGAAAATACCTTGGAACCACGTTGCACGCAACGCCTAACCAGTCCCATTCGTTGACAAAGGTGGGGTCGCCGGGCAGAATGAAAAAGCTTCTCTACGCGTGATTTACAACATGTTCACGCGCCGCACTCGTGCCCGAATGGCGGAATTGGCAGACGCGCCAGGTTCAGGACCTGGTTCTCGCAAGGGAGTGGAGGTTCGAGTCCTCTTTCGGGCACCAACTTCATTTCGCACCAAAATCGAAATAATTCCGCGCAATGAGCTTCGATGAACGCCGTTCGTAATCTGCGAGTTTCCGTTCTGGATAAAGAAGAAGTTTCCGCCCTGCTGCTGTTGCCGCCTCACGCCACGTGTCTTCTCGTGCTTGCACATGGTGCAGGTGCCGGAATGAATCACACTTTCATGAGCGCCATCGCGAATCAGTTGGCCAGCGACAACGTAGCAACGTTCCGCTACCAATTTCCCTACATGGAACAGCGTCGCGGTGTTCCAGACAAACAGCCGGCGCTAACCGCAACTGTGGCAGCCGCCGTTCGAACCGCAGCTCAGCTAGCGCCCGGTCTTCCTCTCTTCGCCGGAGGGAAATCAATGGGCGGGCGAATGACTTCGCTAGCCGCATCCGAACAGAAATTGGTAGGAGTCCGAGGTCTAATATTTTTTGGCTTCCCGCTGCATCCTCCCAAGCGTCCGTCCATCAAGCGCGCTCCACACTTACAGCTTGTAAAGCTGCCTATGCTTTTCTTACAGGGCACGCGTGATGATCTTGCCGACCTAACCTTATTGCGCCCCATCTGCGAGAGCCTTGGCCCACAAACCACATTGCATATTATCGAAGGCGCCGATCACTCCTTTCACGTGTTGAAGCGTTCTGGCAGGACCGACTCCCAAGTACTCGCCGAATTATCCAGCACGGCCAGGGACTGGACCACCGCGCATGGCGCCGAAACCTCAAAATAAGCCGTTCTGCGACCTAGCAAATCGCCTAACCTCCTGGTCAAAAAATCATCCCGCCTGTCGATCTCATCGCCCCTCGTTCGACGTGTAAGTGAGTCACGAAAAACGATCTGGAGGCCGTCATGGCAACGCAAAACACAACCTCTCAAGCCGCTAAATTAACGCTTACCGCGGTATTCAGGCTGGTGCCTCTTAACCTGTCCGGCGATCCGCTGAGCAAAGCCGCAGGGCACTTGAACCATCTCGTCTGTGCACTGACCTGCGAGCTTCTCAAATTCGCGACGTCGGTTGTCTGGGCCGTCTGCCATATTCTCGGAAGCTACATTTTGGCTCACCAGCAGCTTTTCCTCTGCGTCCAAACCCTACTGTCATCTTGGCAATTGCTGCATTGCCTCTTCGGGGCCGCCTAACCAAGCACAATGCCAGCGTCCAAGCCCAACGTTTTCAGCCCCTTAAACAAATTTGCAGCTTAGTCGGCGCACCTGTCGATTTTGTCGTCATTCATTCGACGTATAAATGAAGGCGGATTCAAATCCAATCAAAGGAGAGTCACGATGCGAGTTATGGTTTTTGTCAAAGCTAGCAAGGAGTCTGAAGCTGGGGTCCTGCCCAGCCGCGAACTGCTCACCACCATGGGAAAATTCAACGAAGAACTGGTGAAAGCTGGTGTAATGCTCGATGGGAATGGCTTGCACGCCAGCTCCAAAGGTAAACGCGTCAAGTTTTCTGGAACGCAGCGCACCGTGACCGACGGCCCCTTCGCCGAAACCAAGGAACTCATTGCCGGCTACTGGCTCTGGCAGGTTAAGTCCATCGAAGAAGCCGTCGAGTGGCTCAAGCGCGCCCCGTTCGACGGCGGCACCGAGGTTGAAATTCGTCCGGCATTCGAAGCCGCGGATTTCGGCGCTCAACTTACACCGGAACTCAAGGCCCAGGACGAAAGGCTGCGTGCTCAGTCCGCTAAAACACAACGATAATTCCGTCGCAAAAAAAGTTTGAAAGCCTGTCGATTTATCTGCACGTCGTTCGTCGTATCAATGGAAACAAAAAAATACCCGGCGAATTAACCGGTCAAATCAAAAGGAGCGAAACCAATGCGATTCATGATGATGGTAAAGCACACCGAAAACTCCACACCCCCACCCAAGGCTTTGATGGATGCCATGGAACATATCAGTCAGGAGGCTGTCAAAAATGGCGCCATGGTCATAAGCGGAGGACTTGCCGCAACCGCGCAGAGCCATCGTGTTCGCCTTTCCGGCGGAAAGATTTCTGTCATCGATGGCCCCTTCACCGAAACCAAGGAGGTGGTCGGTGGCTTCGCAATCATGAATTTTAAATCCAAAGAGGAAGCTCTGGAAGGAGCCAAGGCTTTCATCGATCTTCACCGGCAACACTGGCCCGGCTGGGAAGGCGAGACCGAAGTTCGCCAAATGTACGGACCGGAAGATTTTCCTCCCCGAGCATAGAGGCGGCCGCAGTTCGACGCGACATGCTTGCATAAATGGTTTGGTTGGTTGCGCGCGCGAATTAAAGATGTTTTGATCGATGGTGGATCATGTCCACCGACATCCATCGCGCAATCGACGCCGTCTGGAGAATTGAGTCACCCCGGCTCATCGCCGGACTCGCGCGCATGGTCCGTGACGTGAGTCTCGCGGAAGATCTCGCACAGGATGCACTCGTTGCCGCTCTCGAGCGTTGGCCAGAGTCGGGCATCCCGGATAATCCGGGCGCCTGGCTCATGGCCGCGGCGAAGCATCGGGCCATTGACACCTTCCGCCGGACAAAACTTCTAGAACGCAAGCACGAAGAGCTTGGACGCCAAGTCGATGCCCGGCAGGAGGCCGCCGTGGCTGCTTTGGAATCCGCGATCGACGATCATGTTGGCGACGACCTTCTACGCCTGATATTCGTCGCTTGCTATCCGGTGCTCACTGCCGAGGCCCGCGTCGCACTTACACTTCGCTTGCTCGGTGGATTGACCACCGATGAAATTGCCCGCGCATTTCTCGTCCCGGAACCAACCATTGCCCAACGCATCGTGCGCGCCAAGCGCACTCTTTCTGAAAAGCGCGTCCCTTTCGAACTTCCCCGCAAGGCCGACCTGGCCGAGCGCTTGTCGTCTGTGCTCGAAGTCATCTACCTCATCTTCAACGAAGGCTACTCCGCGACCGCCGGTGATGACTTGATGCGTCCCGCTCTGTGCGAGGAAGCGCTGCGCCTCGGCCGCATCCTCGCCGAACTCGCGCCCGCCGAACCAGAAGTTCACGGGCTCGTCGCGCTCATGGAAATTCAGGCGTCCCGCGCCGCCGCGCGTGTTGGTCTTACAGGAGAGCCTATTTTATTGCTCGATCAAGACCGCTCGCGATGGGATCAGCTGCTCATCTCCCGCGGCTTCGCCGCGCTGGAGCGTTCCCAGAAACTTGGCGGCGCTCGTGGTTTATACACGCTGCAGGCCGCGGTCGCCGCGTGTCATGCACGAGCTACGGTGGCTGCCGACACCAACTGGGCCCGCATCGCGTCGCTCTACGAGGAACTCCTCGAATATTCCCCGTCGCCCGTCATCGAACTGAATCGTGCCGTGGCAGTCGCCATGGCCTTTGGCCCCGCCGCTGGCCTCGAAATTGTGCAGACTCTGACGCAAGAGCCATCGCTCAAGTCGTACCATCTCTTGCCCAGTGTGCGCGGCGATCTTCTTTCGAAGCTCGACCGCAACGAGGAAGCCTGCACAGAGTTCGAACGCGCCGCCTCACTAACCCGCAACGCCCGCGAACGCGAGCTACTTCTGAATCGCGCTCGCACCTGCGCCGAAGCTCATCGCCAAACAAGCCACTCCGCCAATAGCAACGCATCGCGTACCAATTAAACTCGCCATTCCGCCGATCCGATCAACTACGTAGGCCATTCAAATAAAACAAAACGACCCGCAGGGTGCCCCACGGCTCGTTTTTCAGCCTGGGTCTTGGGTTTGACTTTTTCTACTCTGGATCGATGGGCGGGCGATTGCTTCGCGCGTGCCGGCGCACATAAACTAAACGTGGCTACCGAAACAGGAGGAGCAAAGTGGCATCCATCAAACAATTGAGCTTACAAATCGCATTGTGCGCCGGGTTATTCGCCGCCGGAATAGCTGTAGGTTCGCTACGAACCACAGGCGTGGCTGCGCAAAATAAATTTGGCCAGCCCAAGACGGTCCTCCATGTAGTGGTCTACAAATTTAAGGACGCGACCTCCGAGAACGACAGGCAGAAGGCCCTCGACGGCATCAAGGATTTAGCTCGCAAAATCCCCGGCGTAAAAAATATCTGGCTGAAAACCAACCGCAATCAGATTCGCGACTTCAGCGGCGTCTACGCCATCGAGTTCACCAGCGCTGAAACCGCAGCCGATTACGCGGAAAGCCCCGCGCACGAAGCCTGGGCCAAACAATGGGAAGCTCTCCGCGAAAACAGCTTATCGTTCCAAGTCACCAACCCTTAAAACTTCAGGGCTTTAAACCCCTGTCGAAAAAACAATCTCAATTCCCACTCGACCGCTCGCGAACAATCCCGTATCTCCGCCGAATCACAGCATCGATCGCACTATCCGGCAGCAACCGCTTGGCCCACTTCGCCATCGTCGCTAACGGAGTCACTCCATAGCGCGCCTTAGGACTGGACGCTTCAATAGCCTTCAGCATCACCCGCGCGCAATCCTCCGCCGTGGTCTTCGATTTTTTTCTCGCACTCGTCGCCCCCGCGAACGTTCCGGAATAAATCCTGGCGTACGGCCCGGCAGTTATCTTATCCGCGTACGGCTCTATCAACTCCGCGGCGGTGTTCTGCAGATTGGTCATGATATAACCAGGCTCAATAAGAATCACTTCAACTCCGAACGGGTACATCTCCAATCGCAACGCGTTGCTCAATCCCTCCATCGCATGTTTGCTGCTGCTGTAAGGCCCATGCAGCGGCGGGGTAATAATCCCCGAAACAGAGCTCATCATTAGGATCCGGCCTCGCCGCTGCGTGCGCATGTGCGGCAGGACCGCCTGCGTTACCCGCACCACGCCAAAAAAATTCGTTTCGAACTGTCGCCGCCAATCTTCCATGCGCGTGTCTTCGACGGTAGTCATGTGAACAATCCCCGCATTATTGATCAACACATCCACCGAACCCGCCTTGGAGATCACCGCCGCCACGCCTTCCTTCACCGAAGCGTCATCGCAGACATCCAGCTCCAGCGTTTCTAGCGCGAGCTTTTGCTGGCGTGCCAACACATCCAGCTGCCGCCGCTTTTCCGCCGAGCGCCCCGCCGCGAACACCCGATAACCATGTTGCGCCAGCAATAACGCCGCGGCTTTACCCAATCCGTCGGTCGCGCCGGTGATCAAAACATTTTTCAATTTTCCCGTGATCATTGCTCGCGGCCCCTCAGCCTTGGCCCGTCATTTATCGATCATCCGAGCATTCGTTGTCGAGCAGTTCTTTCGCCTTCGCTGGCAAATTAGAATCCAGTCGACTTTTTTTTCGCCCTCGAATTTCAACCTTTTAAACATGCGAACCAACAGTCCGCTCACAAACACCCGACCAGCCTTTACTTCGAAATCATATTTATCGATTTATCGTATTTATTCATTGCCTTTGACTACCTGCCAAATTGGCGTCAGCATCCGCCTCAATGAATTGCCAATTGCATTTTGGCTTGATCGTGTTTTGGCCAGGGTGCACTCAGGGGATCGACCAGTGAATGTAGCGATGCGCTGTCGTCCTTCTATCTAGTTATCCCAATTTTCCGCTGGCGGCGAACGCGTCGAGGCAGCTTCACCGTCGGCGAAATGGCAAAAAACTGCTGCAAAGCAGTCGGGGTAGGTGTGTCTCAAAATTCGCTTGCGAGGTGAATGAAAATAATGCTGCGATTCTTATCGATATTGCTCGTGCTGTTTTCTTTGGCGTTTTCGGCTGCTGCGCAGACCTATCGGGGAGCCATCAACGGCACCGTGACGGATCCAAGCGGCGCCGTAATTCCTAACGCCGAAGTGAAAGCCAAAGCCAAGGCTACCGACATCACCCGCACCACTACCTCCACCAGCGATGGAGAATTTGTTTTTCAGGATCTACCCGTTGGCATCTATTCGATAATTGTCACCGCCTCCGGCTTTCCGGAGATGACCGTCGATAACGTCTCCGTCACGCAGGGCTCGATCTATACCCTCCCCGTTAAACTTTCCATGTCGCAACAAGCCACCACCGTGGAAGTCTCCGCCGCCTCGCTTTCGCTCGATACCACCACGGAAACCCAGACCACCACCGTCACCGGCGAAGGTCTGCAGGACATGCCTCTGAACGGCCGCGATTTCACTCAGCTAATTTCCGTTACCCCCGGCTTTGCGGGTTACTCCGCCGGCGGCTACGGCTCGCTGAACGGTACTCGCGCCAACCAGGTGAATTGGCAAATCGACGGTGTGGATAACAACGATCTATGGCACAACATTCCGGCCGTCAATCAGGGTGGCGTTTCCGGCATTGCCGGCATCGTCCTCCCCATCGACGCCGTCGATCAATTCACAGTGCAGACGCAATCACCTCCTGAAGCTGGACGCAACCCCGGCGGCACTGTGGACTTGGCCTTGCGATCCGGCGGCAACAGCATTCACGGCTCCGTCTACTACTTCAACCGCAACGAAGCTCTCGCCGCCGCTTCACCCTTCGTGGATTCCAAAAAAGAAAATCGCAATTACCAGTATGGCTTCTCTGTCGGCGGTCCGCTCATCAAAGACCGGCTCTTCTATTTCGCGACCTTCGAAAAACAGCGCTTCACCATCGGATTGCCCGGTCTCGCCACTGAGCCTTCTGCAGCCTACCAGGCCGAAGCACAAGCCGAACTGGCCAAATTCGGCGTCCCCGTTAATCCCGTCAGCTCAGCGCTCCTCGCCAATCTGTGGCCTGGTTACGCCTTAACCGGACCCGCCGCTTCCAACAATTACAGCAGCCCTGATCCCGAATTCGGCTACAGCTATAACGGTCTCGCCAAGCTCGACTACAAAATTAACGATAAAAATACTTTCTCGTTCCACTACTTCGTGGGGCAAGGAAGTCAGGTCGCGCCCGTTGGCGGTTCCGCTTTGTCGGAAGCCGCTTCCGAACTGAAGTATTACTACGAAGTTGCGCCCATTCACGTATCCAATTACGCCGCCTCTTGGAATTCCATTTTTTCCCCGCGCCTCTCCAACCAGGTCTTGGCGGGCGTAAATTATTTTCGGCAGATCTTCAACGATGAAAACCATGGATTTCAAGTCTCCACCTACGGCTTGAATCTCTCGCCAAACTTCGACGCAACCGGTTTAACAGGCGCTCCGAATATTCAAATCACCGGTTTTGACGGCGTCGGTCAGACGCCGCCGGAGGGCCGCGAAGACATTACCGGCCACCTTACCGATGCCGCCTCCTACACTGTGGGCACTCATCAATTCCGTTTCGGGGGAGAATTCCGGCGTGCGCAACTTGAAGAGTTCTATCACCGCCACGGCCTTGGCACTCTTCGTTTTGACGGAACACAAGGACCATGGGCGAATGACCCAACGGTCACCGATCCAAACATCCTGAGCCTCGCCGACTTCCTTGGCGGCTACTTCAATCCCAGCCGCACCAGTATCGCTCTGGGCGATCCCACCCGCTTGGTCTTCGTAAAGACCTTTGCTCTGTTTGCGCAAGATACCTGGCAGGTCAACCACAAACTTACCTTGAATTACGGCCTCCGCTGGGATTATGAAGGCCCCCTCGGCGACCAAAAGAAAGATCTCTCGGTTTTTATTCCCACCAAGGGCGGACTAGTCTTCCAGGGCGCTGGCATCTCCAGCGTATATCCAAAAGACTTCAAAAACTTTGCTCCCCGGTTGGGCTTCGCTTATAAGCCTCGGGAAAGTGGTGACCTCGTCGTTCGCGGAGGATTCGGCATTTATTTCGACACTCCAAATCTGAATCCCTTCCTCGATAATCGCCCCGCCAACGGCGCCCCCAACGGCCTCGAAGGTAATCCGGCCGGCACCAGCCCGGTGAACACTGTGCCTCCCGTGGCTGGCAGCAGCCCCATCGTCGCTGGCAATCCCATCTTTCCAGCAGCGGGAGGCTTGTGCCCCACCGGCAATGGCTGCGGACAAATCTATAATATTTTTTCCGTCGGCCAGAACTTCCGAAACGCCTACAACTACAATTACAACCTTAATATCGAGAAGGGTCTCGGTAAGTCCCTGCTTCTCCAGGTTGGCTACGTCGGCAGTGCTGCTCATCGGCTGTTGACCACCCAAGACATCAACCAGGCCACACCTTCAGCCGCAGAAGCTCTCGCTGTAACTCCTGCTGAAGTCGCCGCAGCGGCAGCCGCGCAACAAGCCAGCCGCCCCTATTTCGCGCAGTTTCCGGACTTCGGCATCATCAACCAGATTGAGAGTAACGGAAATTCCAACTACAACTCTTTCCAGGCCAGTCTCAAAGTTCGTGAGTGGCACCGCTTCACTTCTCAATTCACCTATACCTGGGCGCATGCCTTCGATGACATGACCGCCTACCGCGGCGCCGTACCGCAAAATAGTTTTAACATTCAAGGCGACTACGGAAACAGTGACTTCGACACGCGCCACAACTTCACTTCGCTGCTCAATTACAACTTGCCGAATGCTTCTCACTTCAAGCCGCTGCTTAGCGGTTGGCAGCTCAGCAGCCTTTTGTCTTTCCACACCGGCCAGCCTTTCAACGTAACCACTTCCACCGACACTACCGGTACAGATGAAGGCGTTCAGCGCCCCAACTTGATCGGCAATCCTTACGCCGGCGTCTCTCATGCTTTCAGCAAAACGGGAGTTCAATGGGTAAATCCCGCTGCGTTTGCGCAGCCCGCGCCCGGAACCTACGGCAACTTGCCGCGCAATTTTCTCTACGGTCCAGGATTCGCCGACGTGGACTTTTCAGTCATTAAAAATACAAAGATAACCGAGCGCGTAAATGCTCAATTTCGCATCGAACTTTACAATCTGTTCAACCGCGTGAATCTATCGCCGCCCAACGGAAGCCTCGGTGGTGGATTTGGAATTACCGCGGACACCATCGGCGACTACAACGGCGCTCCAGGCATCGGTCCCGGAGAAGCTTTCAACGTGCAATTAGGACTGAAGATCACCTTTTAACCCTTGACCTGCCATTGCGTGGATGCCCGTGCGTGTCGCGGCATCCACGCAGTTTTTTTTTGCCGCTTGAGTTTTATCGTCGCATCTAATTTCGTGAGAGTGGAAAACGCAACGGCAGATTTATAGGGGATTGAATAGAGAAGTACTGAAGGATTGCAACTCAAACAATTACAGGCGCGAGAGCTAGAAAATTATTCCCAGAAAGTCGGATCAGGATGCTCCAGAATGAAGCCCGCATCCCACGCTTCATGCCCGCGCCACACCACCTGAGCATCCGCGCGGCGGCCGCTGGCAGCGTGAATAAGCTTAACCCGTTGATGTAATCGCAGATCTCCGGCAACCACCGCTTTACACCCAGAGCTGCTCACATCCACGGTCACCGCATTCGCGTTTTGCAGCACAGGCCCTTCATCCCATTCCACACGCAACTTCACATTGGTAGTCACGCGCTGGTGTCCACGCATGTTCGTCCAGCGCTCCAGTAAACTTTGCTTGACGGATTCATCTACCACTAGGTTTCCGGCAGCCATGTTGCACCTCGAACTAGAAGGCTTCAATGAGGAGACCTAAAAATAGCCCCAGCGAAACGACAGGTCAATAGTACTCCTCATTAGAATTTTGATAAGAATTGTTAATAAAAAAGCTTCGCTGGTTAAAAGGTTTCGCCAATTCTTTGCCTGTCACAGTGTGTGACTTAACAAGCAACTCACTCCGGCTGGTGGTGGCACACCTTTAAGTCGCTAGCGGACTCTGGGTGGCCTACCCTTTGCGTTTCTTGGTTTTTGCAAACGGTTTACCGACCGTGGCGGGTGGGCGCTTTTCTTCGATTACTATTACTTTCATCTTGTGTCGATTCGAACTTGCAGTCGTATCTCTTCGCTTGAAGATCTGGACAATTTTCGTCAGCAGCATGCTGCCGGTCTCGCTAACCGGCAAATGCACAGCCTGCCGTTACTCCGGCTTCGGCAGTTGCAGAATCATCCCGCTTCCCTGTCCAGACTGCACCGTCGGCAGCGCCCCGTTCCATTTGTCGATCAACGCGCGATTATTTTCAATGCGCCGTAATTCCAGAAGTTGCGGAGTCAGCGAATTCTGCCGAATCCGATTGGCGTCCGCTTCTCCTTGCGCCCTCGTCACTAACGACTTTGCGTCACCCTCCGCTTCCGCAATTTTCTTCGCAGCCTCTGCTTGCGTGGTAGCCAGCTCGTTGCGCGCCCGCTCCGCTTGCTGAATCGCTTGCGCCTTCGCGGTAATCGCCGTAGCAATCACCGTAGGTACGCGCGGCGCTCCAATAAATCCGAATTGCTGTACGCTTACTCCCACCGGCGCGACCTTCTGTTCAATCATCCCCTGCACCTTGTGCAGAAATTCCGCTTTACCTTCTCCGTAGATATCCTCCACCACGTACGTCGAAGCCACTTCATTCAACGAGTTGCGCACAATGTCCCGCAAAATCCCGTGCGTAAACATCTCCAGATCGCCCACGCGATATTTCACGTAAAAGTCCGGCGCTTTCGTCGGCTCAATCGCATACGACAACGACACGTCCACAAAAATCTCCATGCCCTCTTTGGAGTTGAATCCCATCTCTTCATTAATCGGATGGCCTTCGTCGGTATTTCTCGTCCACTTTACCGTTTGCACGTAAGTCGGAAATTCAATGATCTGGGTAGTCAGCGGCGAATACACCACCCACCCGGTGCGCACCGGAATTTCCGACGCGCCGCGCTGCTTACCCGCAAGATTAATTTCCACGCCAACGTGCCCCGCTTCAATGCGCGTCACCCGCACCAGCAACGAAAACAAAATGATCAACCCCACCAACACCGCAACGCCAATAACAATTCCGCGTAATCCCGGGATGTTAGGTCTCATCACAAACGGCGGCCGGTCGCCACCATCCCGCGGCCCTCGATTAAACACACCCATTTATTGTCCTCAATTCGTAAGTTACTTCCCGGTACGCGTAGGAAGGGATGGTTCAGAACTGCAAGTACTAACATCATCCCATAAAATATAAGAACCAGGTCGCGAACAGGTCCCCCGCTACTCTGGAAGAATGTAAACGCAGTGATATACTCCGCGCCCATGAATTCAAACAATTCCAAAAATTCCAAATGTGAGTAATCCGCCAATGACATTTCTTAGAAAACACATCGCGATCCTAAGCGTAAGTTTGATGCCTCTGTGGTTCGAGGCCAGCATACAAAGCAAAGCCCAAGAGTCGCCTTCTTGCGCTACGGTTCAACAGGCACTCATCGACTCTGGCCACATCAAACCTGGTGTAACGCGCCATGAGGTGGAGAAGTATTTCATGCGACAGGGCGGGGTACAGTTCCCCGGTAGCACTCACTACCTTTATCGGAAATCTCGTTATTTGCACGTTGATGTTGACTTCACAGCAAAAGGTGGTGTCGATCGGTTATTTTCGTCTGACGACGTGGTGACCAAGGTGTCCCAATTGTATGTAGACTACACGGCCAAGGATTAGCGATAACGCGCATTTAAACCGCAAGTGAACATCCCGTACTTTTCAATTTTGATAAAGAGCAGTTGGTGCGCTCCCGCGGTCCGCATGAATCAACCCAGCTTCGCCACTGACTGGCCTGGGTTCCAGTGCAGTGGCAACCCGCAAAAACAAAAAGGCCGCCCTGATTGCTCAGAGCGGCCTTTTAATTTAAATCCCGGCGACGACCTACGTTCCCACACAGTTGCCCGTGCAGTATCATCGGCCCAGCGAGGCTTAACTTCCGTGTTCGGGATGGGAACGGGTGTGACCCTCGCGGTATGATCACCAGGA
>JAUTXJ010000118.1 GCA_030838075.1 Acidobacteriaceae bacterium | reverse complement strand
CAAAGATGCGCGCTACACCTGTCCGACGGCCGAGTGAAGCCAACAGCCCAATGGTCGTGAACGAAAATGCTTTTCGAGGGCGACCCAAGAGTGCAGCTGCGATATTCTGCGCCCCAACCTTGCCTTCGCGGATGGCATGTTGCGCGGTTGGCGGATGAGACTTCCCGGGATTTCTGGTGTCCGGCACAAACGCACAATCCCCCACGGCCCAGACATCAGGCCAATCGGGAACTCGCAAGAATTGGTCCACGCGTATTCGGCCTCGTTCCTTCGCGCAGGGGAGCGAGGAGATAAGCGGACTGGGAACGGTTCCGGCAGTCCACACCAAAGTGCGACATGGGATTGGGGCACCATGGGCCAAAAAAACTGTGTCCTCCGTCATTCTCTCTACCCGGGTGTCTAGGTGAATTTTCACACCGCGTCGTGCGAGCACCGTCTGCGTGTATCGTCCCAGGTTTTCACCCAATTCTGGCAGAATCACCGGCCCAGAATGCACGAGCATAACTTGCAACATGCCTTCACTCAGATTGGGGTAGAATGGCAGCGCCTCCCGCACGAAATCATTTAACGCCGCAACTGTTTCCACGCGGGCGAAGCCGCCGCCCGCCACTACGAAAGTGAGTAACGATTGCCGGTCGGCGGGGTTGCATTCGGAATTTGCCTCTTCCAAATGTTGGATGACTTGAGCGCGCAACTGAATGGCATCGCGAAGCGATTTCATCGGTACGGCCAGGTCGGCGAGACCAGGGATGTCGTAAAAGTTGGTGATTGATCCCAATGCGATGATCAGATGATCGTAGTCGATCCGGAGAGAGTGTTTGCGGTAGCCATGTGAAATCAAGACCCGCTTGTTCGGCAGATCGATCTGGTTGACGTCACCTACCAACACCTCAACTTTGCGAAGTAACTTCCGGAGGGGATTTACGATATTTGTGATCTCGAGATCGCTTGCCGCAATCTCGTGAAGCATCGGCGTGAACAGGAAAAAATTATCTCGGCTAACGAGACAGATCTCTACCGCGTCCACTCGCGCCAGCAATTTCTCAAGGTGAATGGCGGTATAAACCCCGCCGAAACCACCGCCGAGAATGACGATTCGTTTCTTGCGTGGGTTATCGGTTACTAGATTGATCATCGAGTTCCTTCAGGTAGCGACGCTGCCGATCCGAACCGCAATTTGAATTAGGCAGCCGGACTACTCCGGAGATACTCGATCGCTTTTTGTATCCACCAGTTTTGCGTGTGCTCCTTCGCTGGGGCCGGACAGACTAATGCCTTTCTCTATCTCGTCTCGAGCTGCGCCGAACTCTTTTACCGCTCGACCCATCCCTCGGGCGAGCTCGGGCAGCTTTTTCGAACCGAACAGGAGCAACACGATGAGGAGAATTACTATCATGTCCGGCCCCGCAAAATTCAGGATGCTGGCGATCGTTGGAGTCATAAACATGCTTGGTTAAATGGAGGATTGTTCTTCACTCATTCAACCAATTTGCTGGATTTATATTCCCGGAAAGTCACCTTTTGTCGTGCGTCCTGGAGAAAAGTGTTGGTCGGGGCCGCCTTCTTTCCAAAAGACTATGGAATAAAAGCCGAGTCGGGCCGGTTGTATTAGACGAATGCAACTGTGTATAACAGAACCCGTCGCCAAGCCGTCAACTGGCGGAATCGCTGGAGGTGAGCGGTGTCACAGCTCTGCAAGCCCGCGGTGTATATTGCATAACGGTCCTATGTGGAGGCATCCGCGCACTCTACGGTCCCGGCGTCAGCGAACCTTCCGCGATTTAAGAAGGGTGGAAATTGGCCGGTGCTGCGGCCGCTGTTCGATCGAATCGCTCTGGTTTTAGGTATTTTGCCTGAGAGATGATCTGTCGAAAATCGCTATGGCTTTACCATTGAAGGCAGAACATGCTCTTGAGAGCGAAGGTTTCGAATCGGATCCGAAGATTGTGAAGTTCGTCGTAGTTAAGAAGCGCGAAGAACAGGATCACCCTTTGAAAGAGGAGTTGACCTCGTTTGAAGAAGCGCTGCTGCCTCATCTTGATGCTGCGCACAATTTAGCCAGATGGTTGCTTCGCAATGAACAGGACGCGCAGGATGTTGTTCAGGAGGCGTATCTGCGAGCGTTTAAATCGTTCGGTGGATTCCATGGGACTAACGGCCGGGCCTGGTTGCTAACGATTGTTCGAAACACCTCTTACACGTTGCTGAAGAAGAACCACGCAGTTGATTTGACCACAACTTTTGATGAAGAAATACATGCGACCGGGCACGAATCTGTTAGTCCCGCGACGATTCTAGAGCATAGTGAAGACGCGGAACTAATTAGGCAAGCAATGGATGAATTGCCCGCGGAATTCCGTGAGATCTTGGCGCTGCGACACCAGGAAGGTCTCTCCTACAAGGAAATAGCAGACATCACGCAAATTCCGCCGGGCACAGTCATGTCTCGGCTCGCCCGGGCGCGCGCCAAGCTCAGGGAATGTTTGGCGACCCGGATCGGTAAGGA
The DNA here is from genome assembly GCA_030838075.1 of Acidobacteriaceae bacterium. GTDB lineage: Bacteria > Acidobacteriota > Terriglobia > Acidiferrales > UBA7541 > Acidiferrum. The sequence goes on along the minus strand of JAUTXJ010000118.1, from coordinate 1,510 downwards.
GAAGTAAGATGAACTGCGAAGAAGCCACAAAATTAATGGATGGTTATTTGGATGGCGAATTGGATCCGATTACCAACCAGGCAATCGAACAGCATTTGCGGGACTGCCCTAACTGTGATCAAGCCTACAAAACGCATCGCTCGCTAATTCGTGCGATTGGAAACGCAACTCCTTATTACAATGCGCCCGCAGAATTACGTGAGCGAATTCAATCCTCGTTGCGAGAAGAAATCGCGGAACGGCCCATACGCGATGTTGCCCGAGATACTCAGCCTCTGTTCTCGAGAAAGCGGCCGGAGCCGCGGACCCTTCTTCTGGGAACGCCATGGAACTGGCTAGCTTTCGCCGCGGCGATTATTTTCGCTGCGATCATTGCTTTGAACTTGGTGCCCCGATGGCAGCGGCCTGAGGCCGATCAATTCTTAGCGACGCAACTCATCGCCAGTCATGTGCGTTCGCTTATGGCAAACCACCTCACCGATGTCGCTTCCTCCGACCAGCACACCGTGAAACCGTGGTTGGACACAAAGGTCGATTTTGCCCCTCCCGTGCCCGACCTTTCCAGTGAAGGGTTTCCTTTGGTTGGTGGCCGTCTCGATTATCTCGATGGCAGGCCGGTGGTGGCGTTGATTTACCAAAGGCGCAAACATTTCATTAACCTCTTTGTTTGGCCGGCAGAATCGAATGCGACCGGAGACACGAAGGCGATCTCGCGCCAAGGCTATCAGCTACTGCATTGGGTTGACTCCGACTTCAACTACTGGGCTGCTTCCGACGTTAATGCCAACGATTTGCAGACGTTCAAGCAGCAGTTCGAAGCACAAACGTCGCGCCACTGACGACGGACAGAGCCCTGGTCGCAGGGCAAGGCTTTACCTGGTTGAGAGCGTTTAGCCACTTTCTTTGGGCGTGATGGGCAGTTCACGCTTCTTCCGCCGACAATCCTCAACCCGATGTCAGAAGTTGCTGCGTTCTGCCACAGCATCAACTAACCGGCACGGGAATATCAGCGCCGCAAACAGGTATGAATAGATGAAAGCAATTTACGAATCACCCATTAGCGATACCAAAACATAGAAAAATCCACTTTATGTCAACTTCTCCTGTTCACTGTCAAAGACGCACCGCCGAATGTGTGACCGTGTTGTCGCCGTTTCTGAGACACTTGAACACCGGGACTCTGGCCTTCGTGCTGTTCGTTGCTTTCGCCCTTGTGAGCAGTATCCGCGGCAAGGAGCCGGAAGCCAGAGAACTGGCGCCGGCCAAAGTCATAAAGGCGGAAATTGTCATCGATAACTTCAGCTTTTCACCCAAGACATTCACGGTACCGGTCGGGGCAACGGTGACCTGGATCAATCATGACAGCGTGCCGCATGTTGTCGTGAGCGCTGGCAATCAGTTCAAGAAATCGCCTGCATTGAACACGGGGCAGCGGTTCTCCAACACTTTTGAGGCCGCAGGAATCTACTCTTACTTCTGTTCCATTCACCCCCGAATGACGGGGAAGATC
>JAUTXJ010000112.1 GCA_030838075.1 Acidobacteriaceae bacterium | reverse complement strand
AAGGTTTTGGCGCTTCCGGTGCCGATGCGGGATTCCAAACTGCTTCTGAAATTGGTGCGGTTGCGCTTGCAATCCGATCTGCCGCCTGCAGCGGTTATAAAAATAATGCTATCGGCGGTAGCGGACCGGGTGCGCACAACGCAACGCGGATTATTTCTGCCTGCTTCGCCGGAGCCGGAAAAACTGGAGTTGACCATGGCGCGGCTCGCGAATCTGGTGGGCGACGCGAATGTGGGGTCGCCGCAGCTGATGGATACGCACCGGCCGGATGCGATTCGAATGGAGCGCTTCCGGTTGGCGCAGGAGGCGGCGAGCGGTCGCAGAAAAAAGCCGATTGCAGCGACGGATAAATCAGTGGAAGCGAATTTTTCTGCGTCGCGAATGGCGACACCTGCCAATGGTTTTCGTCTTTTACGTCCCAGCGTTCCGGCACGTGTGGAATTGCGCGATGGTCTTCCTACTCGGGTGTTTTTTCAAGGCGCGAGTGGCGAAATTGTGGCGGCGTCCGGGCCGTGGCGAACTTCCGGAGAGTGGTGGCAGGACCCTTGGGATCAAGCGGAATGGGATGTGGAAGTTCGCTTTTCAGCGAGCCCGCAAAAAAATAAACGTTCTTCAGGTCCGTCTTCAAATTCGTCTTTAAATCCTGGCAGCGAGCGAGGGCTGTGCCTGATTTATTACGATTTGCGGCAGCAGGGATGGTTTCTGAGAGGAATGTACGACTGATGTATACCGAATTGCATGCGCGTTCCGCGTTCAGCTTTCTTGCGGGGGCTTCTTTGCCGGAAGAATTGGCCAGCGTGTGCGCGGAACGCGAAATGGAAGCAATGGCGGTGCTAGATCGCGACGGCATGTATGGAGCACCGCGTTTTTATATGGCTTCAAAAAAATCCAGCGTGCGTGCGCTGATTGGCGCGGAGGTTACTTCTGAGGAAGGATGGCGGTATCCGCTGCTGGTGGAGTCGCGCAAGGGTTATCAAAATATTTGCCGCTTGATCACCAGCATGAAATTGCGCGCAAAAAAAGGGGAAGGGCAGATCTCGCGCGCGGAATTGGCTGCGCAATTGGAAAATGATGGTGGCGGACTAATTTGTCTCACTGGGGGAGATGAAGGGCCGCTCGCGCATGCGCTGGCATCCGGCGGCATGGAGGCTGCAATGAGCAGCGTTCAGCAGCTTTGCGAATTATTTGGAAACGGCAATGTGTATGTGGAATTGCAGCGGCATTATTGCCGCGATGAAGAGGTGCGCAATCAGTGCGCGCTGGAAATCGCGCGAAAATTAAATCTGCCGGTGCTGGCTACCAACGGTGTTTGTCATGCTTTGCCGGAGCAGCGTGAAGTGCTGGATGTGTTTTCTTGCATTCGACATCACCGCACGCTGGCCACCGCGGGGCGGCTGCTGGCGCGCAACTCCGAACGCCATTTGAAGTCTGGCGCGGAGATGCAAAAACTTTTCGCGGACCTTCCTGGAGCTATTGCTAACACGCAGGTGCTGGCTTCGCGGTTGCAATTTACGTTGAACGATCTGGGTTACCAGTTCCCTATATATCCGGTGCCGGACGGGCGCTCGCAGATGCAGTTTTTGCGCGACCGCACTTACGACGGCATGCTGGGGCGCTACGGAACAGACAACGAGCGGGCGCGTAAACAAATCGCGCACGAGTTGGATGTGATTGAAAAGCTCGATCTGGCGGGCTATTTCCTGATTGTGTGGGACATCATTCGTTTTTGCGGACAGCAAAATATTCTGGTGCAGGGGCGCGGTTCGGCCGCGAACAGCGCGGTTTGCTATGCGCTGGGAATTACCGCGGTGGATCCGGTGGGCATGAAGCTGCTGTTCGAACGGTTTTTGTCTGAGGAGCGGGGCGAGTGGCCGGACATTGACCTCGATCTTCCGAGTGGCGATCAACGCGAACGCGCCATTCAATATGTTTATGAGTGCTACGGAAAATTGGGCGCGGCCATGACCGCGAATGTAATTACGTATCGTGGACGCTCGGCGGCACGCGAAATTGGAAAAGCGTTTGCGTTTGATCAGGAGGTATTGAATCGGCTGACGTCGCTTGTGGGCGCGTGGGAATACAAGGATGCCAACGACACGCTGGAGCGGCAGTTTCAGGATGCCGGGCTGGACTTGCAGCATCCGCAGATTCGCAAATTTTGCGAGTTGTGTTTGCGATTTCAGGATTTGCCGCGACACCTTGGACAACATTCGGGAGGAATGGTGGTGTGCCAGGGGCAACTGGATTCCGTGGTGCCGCTGGAGCCGGCGACGATGCCTGGGCGCGTGGTGGTGCAATGGGATAAAGACGATTGCGCGGACATGGGGATCGTGAAAGTGGATCTGCTGGGACTGGGAATGATGGCGGTTCTGGAAGATTCACTGAAAATTATTCGTGATGATTATGGCGAAGAGGTGGATTTGAGCCGACTGCCCGCGAATGACGAAGTGGTTTATAAAACTTTGCAAAAAGCAGACACCGTGGGAATGTTTCAAATTGAAAGCCGCGCGCAGATGGCGTGTTTGCCGCGGCTGCACCCGGTTTGTTTCTACGACATTGTTGTGCAAGTGGCGATTATTCGGCCGGGGCCAATTGTGGGGCAGATGGTGAATCCTTATTTAAAGCGGCGGCAAGGGCGCGAGGCGGTGACGTGTTTGCATCCTTCGCTGGAGCCGGTGCTGGCGCGGACGCTGGGGGTACCGCTTTTTCAGGAGCAACTGCTGCGCATGGCCATGATTGCAGCAGGATTTAGCGGCGGCGAAGCGGAAGAGTTACGGCGCGCTTTTGGTTTCAAGCGATCGGAAAAGCGGATGAAAGATGTGGAGCTTAAACTGCGCCGAGGAATGGACAAAAATGGCATCAGCGGGGAAACCCAGGAAACGATTATTCGGTCGATCACCTCGTTTGCATTGTATGGATTTCCTGAGTCGCATGCGGCTAGTTTTGCGTTGATCGCGTATGCCAGCGCGTATCTAAAATGTCATTACCTGGCGGCATTTACGGCGGCGATGCTGAACAATCAGCCGATGGGATTTTATCAGCCGCCTTCGCTGGTCACGGATGCGCAGCGTCACGGTTTGCGCGTGCGGCCGATTGATATTACGTGTTCGGATTGGCTTTGCACGCTGGAAAAAATAGATGGAAAGTTTGCGGTGCGACTGGGGCTGCGGTATGTGAAAGGATTGCGCGGGGAGATTGGTGCCGAGATTGTTCGGGAACGACTTATGCGCCCATTTACTTCTGTGGATGATTTGAAACGACGTGTTCCGCGAATTCAGAAAGGAGAATTGGCGGTGCTCGCGGAGGTGGGGGCTTTGAACCGACTGGGGAACCAGCGGGGATTTCATCGACGCAGCGCTTTGTGGCAGGTGGAGAGGACGTCGCGACAGGCAGGTGCTTTGTATGAGCTTTGCGACGATGTGGGAAAAGATGATGAGGAAAAAGAATTAAGTAGAAGCGCGGAGGGAAATGATGATTCCACGCAGTCGCCGCTTGCGCAGATGAACGCGGAGGAAAGACTGGTGGCAGACTTTCGCGGAACTGGGATGACTGTGGGACCGCATCCCCTGGCTTATCATCGCGCGGAACTGCGAAAAATGGGGATTCGCAGCGCCTCGGAATTAGCGGGTTTGCCGGACGGCATGCAGGTGCGTATTGCGGGAGGGGTGATTGCGCGGCAACGTCCAGGGACTGCCAAGGGGTTCGTATTTTTGAGCATGGAAGATGAAACGGGGATTGCAAATGCGATTATTTCGCCCCAGTTATTTGAAGAATGTCATGTGGTGGTGGTGCGTCAGCAATTTTTGGTGATTGATGGGCAGCTGCAGAACCAGGACAACGTGGTTTCGGTTAAATCGCAACGTATCCGGCCGTTAACGATTACGAGCGCGCCGACTACTTCGCACGATTTTCACTAAAACGGCTGGGAATAATAAAAAGACCGCAATGCTGCGAACCGTCATCTAACCAGCGTGAAATCCAGAGCCAAGACAAAGCCAGCGATTAACCGCAAAGCGACGGCTACTACACCGAAAGTTGCCGCCGCGCCGCGTAAAGTTGCGCTACCGGTACGTTTGACTCGCTCAGCCTCGGGAAAAAATGATGTTGCGGAAACTGTTGGACTGGAGATACCTCATGACGTTGAAAACACCACGCTAAGCGTTGACGGTGGCCCGGTAAATCTCACCAATTTGAACAAAATATATTTTCCCGAGCTTGGCCTGACCAAGCGAGACCTGCTGCAATATTATCTGGATGTTTCTCGGTGGCTGTTGCCGCATTTGCAGAATCGCGCGATGGTGATGAAGCGTTATCCGAACGGAATCAATGGAGAATTCTTTTTTATGAAGCGGGCGCCGTCGCCGCGGCCTGAATCGATTCCGACATGTTCCATCGAGCACGGCTCCGGCAATGTGATTGATTTTCCGGTGATTCAACATTTGTCGTCGCTGTTGTGGGTGGTGAATCTCGGGTGCATCGACCTGAATCCGTGGTACGCGCGATGCGACGATGTGGACCGGCCGGATTATCTTCATTTTGACCTAGACCCGGTCGTTGGCGCGTCTTTCAAAGGCGTGCTGGAGACGGCGCTGATCGTTCGGGAAGCACTGGATTCCATCAAAATACAAAATTACGCAAAGACTACTGGCTCACGAGGGATTCACGTGTATGTGGCTATCAAGCGAGGGCCGACGCAGAAAGAGGTATGGAGCTTTGCGAAAGCGTTCGCGAAAGAATTGGAAGCGCGTCATCCGAAAATAATTACGGCGGAATATCGGGTGGCGAAGCGGCCGCGCGGGCGGGTGCTGGTTGATTACAACCAGAATGCGTGGAACAGGACGCTGGCGTCGGTTTATTCGGTGCGGCCGAAACCTGCGGCGACGGTTTCGACGCCGGTTACCTGGGAAGAAGTGGAGCGCGGGCTACGAATTGAAGATTTTACGGTGAAAAATGTTCTGGGCCGGCTGCGTAAAATCGGGGATTTGTGGAAGCCGTTGTTGGACGAAAAAAATCGAGTAGACCTGAAATCGTTTCTATGACGCTACCGGTCAATAAAAAATATGCGCCGATGGAGGCTTTGCCGGCTACGGATTTGCCGGAGGGGCCGGAGTGGCAATATGAGCCCAAATGGGACGGATTTCGATGTCTCGCGTTTCGCGACGGGGAGCAGATCGATCTGGAATCGAAATCCGGCAAGCCACTGACGCGTTATTTTCCAGAATTGGCTGAGACGTTAGTAGCGCTTAAAGCGAAGAAATTTGTTTTGGATGGCGAGATCGTAATTCCGGCGGACGGGAATTTGTCTTTTGATGAGCTGTTGATGCGTATCCATCCCGCAGCCAGCCGGGTTTTGAAACTGAGCAAGGAACACCCCAGCGTGTTTATTGTTTTTGATTTGTTGGTGGATGAAAAAGGAAAATCGCTGGTTAAGCTGCCGCTGGAAAAGCGTCGCAGGGAATTGGAGCGGTTCGCGAAAGCTTATTTCGACAAAAATAGTTCCATTAGCCTGTCTCCTGTTACCGATGATTTAGCCGTTGCGCGAAAATGGTTTCAAATGGGGGTGGGGTTGGATGGAATCGTCGCCAAGCGCAAGGATTTGGCTTATCAAAGCGGCGAGCGCACCGGTATGCAGAAAATCAAGAAGCAGCGCACTGCCGATTGCGTGGTTGGAGGATTCAGATATCTAGAGAAGAAGCCGTTGGTCGGTTCGCTGCTGCTGGGTCTCTACAATGATGAAGGATTGCTGGACCACGTGGGATTCAGTTCGTCGATTCAGGCGGACGAGCGTTTGGCATTGACGAAAAAGTTGGAGAAAATGATCAAGCCGCCGGGGTTTACAGGAAAAGCGCCGGGCGGGTTGAGCCGGTGGAGCACCAAACATTCGATGGAGTGGCAGCCACTCGATCCAAAGCTGGTGGCGGAAGTGCAGTTTGATCATTTTACGGGCGGCAGATTCCGTCATGGGACTAAGTTTCTGCGCTGGCGTCCGGAGAAGGCTCCGGAAGATTGCACCATGAAACAAGTGAAGCGCGAAAATAAATCAGCTTTGAATTTGCTTTAGTGATTTGCCCCCTAGATCATTTGCAATGACACAAACGAATCGATCCTCACGCAGCAAATCAGATCATCGCCAAGTAAAACTTGCTGGGCAGCCACGTCCTCCGCAGCGAATTTTTCTTCTTTCGCCTGCGAATGCGGGCGGCCTGCGGGCGAAAATGATCATGAGCGAGAACGCGCGATTTATTCTGGCGCGACGGCTGCGTAATGATGGACTTCCGCTGGGAGAATTGTTCAGCTTTATCAGCGGATTGTATTTTCGCGGCAAGCTAGCTTATGCCCGCGCGTTTGCGTCGCCGCCGTCGGGAGTGCCGGGAATATTTGTGATTACGGCGGGGCGCGGGCTGGTTTCGCCGGACGCGCTCATGACTCACGACGAGATGATAGAAATTGCGGATGTTCCGGTGGATGCGGGGAATCCGCGGTACAGGATGCCGTTGGAACGCGATGCGCAGGAGTTATTGCGCAAGGCTGGGAAGCGATGCGAGATTGTGCTGCTTGGCAGCATCGCGACCGCGAAATATGTAGAGCCGTTATTGGGGATTTTCGATGAGCGACTACTTTTTCCGTCGACGTTTGTGGGGCGCGGCGATATGAGTCGCGGCGGTCTGATGTTGCGGTCGGTGCGAGAAGGGGCCGAGCTCGGCTACGAGCCGGTGTGCTCGGCGATTCGGCACGGTCCGAGGCCACCCAAATTGCCAAAGATACGGTACACATAACGGGAATTGAATCGCGCAGTAGGACATGATGTGGAAGGCCTCACTTGATTGATAGAGATGCGGAATAACCGAGGGAAAGTGCAAGCCCTACCCTAAAAGTCGAGGGTGGAGCACCCTGCGTGTTTTTTTGATTTGGCTGGATACGTGTTATGGAAGCAGTAATTTTTATCGGGATTCAGGGATCCGGCAAAAGCACATTTTTCCGCGAGCGGTTTTTCGATACACACGTGCGGATTAATCTGGATATGTTACGCACGCGGCGGCGGGAAGAGTTGCTGATTGCTGCGTGCATCGAGGCCGGGCAGTCATTTGTGATTGACAACACCAACCCGCTGCCGTCCGACCGAGCCCGGTATATAGAGCCTGGTCGAGCGGCGGGTTTTCGGGCGGTGGCTTACTTTTTCGAAGCAAGCTTGCGGGAAGCCATGCAGCGAAATAATTTGCGTGCGGGCAAACAAAGAATTCCGGCACCGGCGGTGGCGGCAGCGTTTAAGAAACTTGTTCCGCCCTCTACAGAGGAAGGGTTCAAGGAAATTTATACGGTAAAAGTGGTAGCCGATGGTGGTTTCGTTGTGACTAGAAGCAGCTCGTAGGATTAAGTTGGAATTAATTTCGACATAATTGTGAGCTGGGCATCTGCTGGCATTCCCGGCGCATCTTGTAGCTCGTCGCCTACTCATGGTGGCGAGCCCATGCTAGGCTATCCCACTGCTTTCATGGCTTACATGTCTGTTGTAAACCGCCGTGTCTCCGCGCTAAATTCCGCTGCCGCGCGTTACCGCTGGCTCGTTCCGACTTTATTTTTTATTTATCTTCTTGCGGCGCCGGCGCCAAGAACGGCCAGCGCGCAGCAAGCGCATCTGCCATTTAAAAGCGGAGGCGTGGCTGATCTTTCGTCTCGTGGCCCGCAAAGCCGTCGCGGGGATTTGTATATCGCCGACGATGATGTGGATATTCGTTACGGGAATTCGCGGCTACGCGCGGATCACGTGGAATACAACGAGAAAACGTCGGAAGCGTTTGTGCGCGGCCACGTGCAATTCGATTTTGAGAATCAGCATGTGGAGGCCGACGAGGCGCACTACAATGTTAAAACCGGGCACGGCGTTTTCCATCACGTTCGGGGCACGGTCAAAATCGAGCGGCGGCCCAATCCCAACGTTTTGCTGTCAAACAATCCGCTTTACTTCGAAGCTCGAGAGGTGGAGCGTTTCGCAAAAGATGTTTACGTAATTGAGCAAGCGTGGATCACCATCTGCGATCCAACGCATCCCACGTGGCAGTTCTTTACACCGCACGCGCGAGTACAACTGGAAAAAACCGTGGCGATGGTCCACGCGAATTTTCGACTATTTCGGGTGCCACTTATCTGGTTGCCGTATGCAACGGCCCCGGCCGGCCGGAAAGTGCGCGAGTCGGGATTTCTAATTCCGGATATAGGGGACAGTTCGCGGAAGGGATTTACACTCGGTGACGCTTTCTACTGGGCTCCCGAGCCTTGGTTTGATGCCACGCTGGGAGCGCAATACATGAGCTCACGCGGAGTCGGGGAACGAGGAGCGTTGCGCGCCAAGCCATTTGAAGGAACGTCTATCAACTACACGTATTATGGCGTTGACGACCGCGGCTTGATAGTGGGCGGAGTGCGGCAGCCGCAGGGCGGCGAGGAGCAGCGTCTCGAAATCCAATCACAGCTAGCGGGCGGCTGGCGATTCGTTACGGACTATAACCAGCTTTCTTCACTGACGTTTCGACTGGCGTTTGCGGACACTTATGGCGACGCGATCAACTCCGAGGTCCGGAGCGCGGTTTTTCTCAGTAACAATTTCCGCGGGTTCAGCCTGAATTTTGCGGGGTTGACCGACAAAAGCTTTTTGGAGGTAAACCCGGATATCAGCGTCAGCATTCGCAATTTTCCGGAAGCACGTTTTGACTCCGTGGAGCAAGCGCCATGGCGGAATCTTCCGGTTTATTTTGGATTCGACAGTTTTGTGGATGCCCTGCACCGCGCCGATAGCGAAATAAATACGCCAAGTTTTGTGGGCCGCACGGAACTTGCTCCACGAGTGACGGTGCCGATGCATCTAGGAGACTGGCTGGGTATCACAACGACTGCGGCGTTTCGAACGACGCGTTACGGAGCTTCGCTGACGGCGGATGGCGCGGTGAGCAATCTAGCGATTGTGCGCAACACTGGGGAATTTACGGTGGACCTGCGGCCACCAACGCTGGAACGTTTCTTTGAGCGGTCAAAGAAAAGATATAAGCACTCGATTGAGCCGGTAATTACCTATCGTTATGTTACGGGGGTAAATAATTTCGCGGACTTCATCCGCTTCGATTCGGATTCGACGCTCACAGATACGAACGAAATAGAGTACGGGGTCACACAGCGATTTTTCGTGAAGAAGGATGGCGACGACGAGGCGCGGGAGCTGATTTCGTGGCGATTGGTGCAGAAACATTTCTTTGATCCGACTTTTGGAGGAGCGGCGGTGGCCGGGGCGCGCAACGTATTCCAGGCGTTAGATTCCATCACGCCATTCGCGTTCGCGTTAGGGCCGGTGAACTGCTCTCCACTGGTCAGCGATGTGACCATTTCGCCGGGCAGCAAATACGACTTCGAGCAGATCCTGGAGTACGACCCGAATATTGCAAAGCTGACTACCATCGGGTCGCTGCTAAAAGTGAAACCGTATGGGAAGTGGTATGCGACGGTGGCGCATTTTCGGCTGGACGCTAATCCCATCCTGCAGCCGATTTCTAATCAAGTGCGCACACTATTTGGCTACGGCAGCCAGAACACCGAGGGATTCAGCGCGGCGGCGGGAGTCAGCTACGATTTCACGAATAACGCGTTGCAGAGCCAGCTGGTGCAGGTCAGCTATAACGGGCGGTGTTGCGGACTGTCGCTGGAATACCGGCGCATCGCGCTGGGGCAGGTGCGCACGGAGAATCAGTTTCGGGTGGCGTTCATCATCGCGAATATCGGTACGTTTGGGAATTTGCGCAGGCAGGAAAAAATTTATTGAGACGCGTAAGAACGGATGAACCCACCACGGATGAACGCACCCCGGATGAATGCGGTATTTTTCGCGACCTAATTTCAGATGAGTGAGACCGAACTAGCGTTTGGCACGATCGCGGAGATCGCCCAGCTTTTTCGCAGCGGCAAACTGTCGCCTGTTGAGCTGACGGAGTTGATGCTGGCGCGGATCGAGCGAATGAACCCAAAGTTAAACGCGTACATCACGGTGACGGGTGATTTGGCGCGCAGGCAGGCGAAGAGGGCGGAAGCGGAACTGGCCACAAGTGGAAAACGAAAAACGCGTATTGATCGCGGACTTCTGCACGGGATTCCCATTTCGTTAAAAGATAATATTTGCAATGCGGGGATTCGTACTACTGCCGGGTCGAAAATTCTTTGCGATTATTTCCCTGAACGGGATGCGGCTGTTGTTTCGCGGCTGGAAGATGCTGGAGCAGTTTTGCTGGGCAAGACCAACATGCACGAGTTCGCTTACGGGGTGACAACTAACAATCCGCATTATGGGCCGGCGCGAAATCCTTGGGATGCGACGCGGATTCCGGGAGGCTCGAGCGGAGGTTCGGCCGCGGCGGTGGCTGCGGGACTTTGTTTTGGCAGCATTGGAACCGACACTGGAGGCTCCATTCGAATACCGGCGGCCTTGTGCGGGATTGTGGGACTGAAGCCCGGTTTTGGTCGCGTGGACGTCGCGGGCGTGATTCCTTTATCGGTGACGCACGATTGTGTTGGTCCGCTGGCGCGGACGGCAGCGGATGCTGCGATTCTTTTTGCAGCGATTGACGACGAAGGGGATGGGAAAGGAAAAGGAGTGCGCCGGTCTGGGAGCTGCTCAAGAAAACTATCTAAAGTTCGACTAGGGATACCTCGGGAATTTTTCTTCGACGTGATTTCGAGTGAAGTGAAGAAAAGTTTTGATGCCGCGGTTGGGTCGATTCGCGGATTGGGAGCAAAGGTCAAAGAGGTTTCCATACCGCTTTTGGCAAAAACGGAAAATGCGGGTAATCGCATCGCTTGGGCGGAGGCTAGTTATTATCATCAGCAATCAGGGTGGTTTCCCGGTCGTGCGGCGGAATATGGCGAGGACGTTCGTGCGCGGCTTGAAATGGGCATGAAAGTGTCGGCGGTGGAATATCTGGAAGCGATGGATCAGAGAGGGAGCTTCATCACTCAATTGCGCGGGGTGATGGAGAAAGAAGCGATCGACGCACTCATGGTTCCGACCACTCCGATTGTGGCGCCGCTGATTGGTGAAGAAAATTCGCGCATTCAAGAGGTTGACCATCCGACGCGGGCGCTGCTATTACGCTTGAACCGGCCCGCAAACCTCGCCGGAGTGCCGGCGATTTCCGTGGCGTGCGGTTTTACCGCGGCGGGATTGCCGATTGGTTTGCAATTCATGGGCGCGGAACGCGGTGAGCAGCTGTTGCTCGACATCGCTGATATGTACCAGCGTTTGAATCTTCCTCCCAAAGTACCACCCAGTTTCAGGGGCTAGCTCGAACCCTTTGCTACGTAAGTGCGTCTAATGCATTTATGGGAGAATGGAGTGTGTTTGAGTATGTGTTCGGGCAGGACATCTAGGGAGTTCGCGATGAACGTATTTCACAGGAACGCTAACGTATGAGCGACGTTTCTCTTGCGGGCGCATTTTTGGCGGGCCTGGTTTCGTTTTTGTCGCCATGCGTTTTGCCGTTGGTGCCAGGGTACATCTCGATGTTGTCCGGCATCGGCATGGAGCAACTGCGCAAAGGAGAATTGCCGCGTTCCGGACTGTTTGGGTCGTCACTGGCTTTTGTGGCGGGATTTTCGGCCGTGTTTATTTCTTTCGGGGCATCGGCTAGCGCGGTCGGATCATTTCTGCGGCAAAACAGAAACTTTCTGGCGCCTATTGCGGGCGCATTGATTTTGCTTTTTGGGCTTCATCTTTTGGGATTGCTGATCAAGCTGACGTTGAAAACGGGGCTGATCATCGGCGTGGTGCTGGTTGTTCTTGCCGTTATCTCGCTATTACGACATGGGCCGCTAATTGCGGGATTTGGCGCGATCCACTTTTTTTCGTTGTCGCTAATAGGTTTTTTTGGTCCGTCGATGGCGCGCTGGCTTAATCGCGATGTGCGGATACAAAGCAAAATCGGGCAGCCTGGCGTGTGGAGCGCGTTTTTGTTGGGATTCGCTTTCGCATTTGGGTGGACGCCGTGCATCGGGCCAATTCTTGCAACGGTTCTGGCGCTCGCGGCGGCCAGCGACACGATTGCTCGGGGAATTTTGCTGTTGGCGGTTTACTCCGCGGGGCTGGCGGTGCCGTTTCTTCTTACTGCGTTGGGCATCGGGCAGTTTCTGCGTTTCTATCAGAATTTTCGGAAGTATCTGCATGCTGTGGAAGTTTTCAGCGGGGCGCTGCTAATTTTTGTCGGCGGGCTGGTGTTTGTGAACAAATTGACGTGGCTCTCGGGGAAACTAACTTTTCTGAACCGGTTCTCACTTTAGGGCGGCTGGTTTAAGGTCGGGAAATGAAAATGAAAAATGTTGGCGTGATTGTCTTAACGGTGCTGGCTCTCATTGGGCTTACCTACTATGCGGATAAGAAAACGCGCGTTTCCAGCAATGTGGCGATAGCAGCGCGTAAAGACTATTCGCCGGATAAATCCATCGGTACACCCGCGCCAGAAGTGCACTTCAAAAATCTTGAAGGGAAAGACACTTCGCTTGGTGACTACCATGGGAAAGTGGTGTTGGTAAATTTTTGGGCTACGTGGTGCGATCCCTGCCGGGAAGAAATTCCGTGGTTGATCGACATGCAACAAAAATATGCGGGCAAGGGATTTACGGTACTGGGCATAGCGATGGATGAGGAAGGAAAGAAAGTGGTGCAGCCGTATGTTTCCACGGAGCATTTTGATGTTAACAGCCAGAAGCTGACAATGAATTATCCGATTGTCATTGGAAATGACGACATTGCGGAGAAATTTGGGGGGCTGCTGGGGTATCCCACGAGTGTTTTAATTTCGCGAGACGGCAAACAGGTAAAACGAATCACTGGGATTATCAGCGAGGGTGAGGTGTCGCACGCGATCGAATCGCTGTTGTAGCGGCCCACGATGCCCGACAAAGGCGAACTGCTTCCCTCAAGATAGTTTCTTCGTGTTACGCTCAAAAGATGCTGGAAGAAAAAGACTTTCAACGAAAAGCAGACGCCGCTTTTGAGGACCTGAAGAGACGGCTGCTCACAGCGGGCGACGCACATGGTTTTGATGTCGAAGGGGAAAGCGGGAAGCTAGAGGTTCTGTTTGAGGATGATGACGAGACGAAATTTGTTGTCTCGCCGAACACTCCGGTGCGGGAGGTTTGGATTTCGGCGCTATCTACCAGCTTTAAGTTGAGATGGTCTGAGGAGCAGAATGCTTTTGTGCTGGAAAAGACCGGGGAGAATCTGAACGCGGTGATGGCGCGGGTAATTTCGCAGCAACTCGGTGCCCAGGTTGCTTTGTGACTTTTCGCAGATTGAAGATTCGTAGGGTGCGGCATGCGTTTCCAGTAATTTGTGCGCTGCTGGTTCTATTTGGTATAGGTTTGGCGCAGGCGCAAACTCCTTCTGCGCGCGATGTCGTTTCTCCAGCAGTTTATGTATCGGCCGATCCCGCGGCCCGCGGTGTTCCTTTTCAATTGGCGGTGGTGTTCAAAATTCGTCCCGGGTTTCACGTGAATGCGCGAGAAAAGTCGGCGGATTATTTGATAGCCACGGATTTGCGCGCGGACATGCCCGGCGGTTTTAAAGGAGGTAGCGTTGTCTATCCTAAAGGGCAGCTGCACACTTTCACGTTTTCGAAGAGCCCTCTGAATGTTTATGAGGGCACGGTAACTTTGCGAATGCCGGTGACGGCGGAGGCTGAGGCACCTGTGGGTCCACAGCAGATTCCGCTCAAGCTGAGATATCAAGCATGTAGCACGGCGGTTTGTTTGCCGCCGGTGACTATCGATTTGCAGGCTACGATAAATATTGTGGCCAGCGCCGCTGCCGCCAAACCGGCACACGCGGAATTATTCCGAGCACCATAAAGCTCCGCTGCGTTATTCTTCCGTCATGGAGTCCGAAGAAAGCGCGAAACCGCGCTCACGAGCGTGGATTGTAGTGTTGTGCATTGTTCTACTGGTTTTCATTATTCCTGCGGCACTGTTGTATCAGCGAGCGCGAGATGTAGATGACGTAACGCGCGACTGGGTGGTGCGGTCGCTTTCGGAAAGATTCGCGAGCCGGGTTGAGCTGGAATCAATTCATGTGACGGCTTTTCCGGAAATGAGCGCGACCGGTGAGAACCTGGCGATTTATTATCACAATCGCACTGACGTTCCACCGATGATTCAAATCCGACAATTCACGTTTCACCTGGGATTTATGGGGATTTTGAGGGTGCCGCGGCATATTCGGGGCGTGCACCTGGATAATATGGTGATCAACATTCCACCTCGCGGGCAGCCGCCGGGGGCGCCAGCGCCTCCGCCGGCCACAAAAATTAAAAAGCCACTCCCAAGAATTACGATTGACCAGGTGGTTTGCGATAACACCACGCTGCTCATTCTTCCGAGGCAAAGTGGCAAACAGCCGCTTGATTTTGACATTCACGATTTAGTCTTGGGTGGCGTGGGCGCGGGAAAACCGTTTACCTTTCGCGGCAACCTAACTAATGCGAAGCCTGTTGGGGAAATCCGCACGAATGGAAGTTTTGGTCCTTGGGAGGTGGACGATCCGGGAGGCACGGCGGTTTCCGGGTCATACACGTTCAAGGATGCAGACCTTGGGCCGCTTCCGGGAATTGGCGGGATATTGTCGTCAAGCGGGAAATATTCTGGCGTGCTGCAGAGCATCGAGGTGGAGGGTGCGACCGACACGCCGAATTTTTCCATCGATCCGGTGGGGCGAGCGGTGCCGTTGAAGACCGAATTTTCCGCCACGGTGGACGGCACCAACGGAGATACGTATTTGCATCCCGTTCGCGCGCTGCTGATCCAGTCGCAAATCACCGCGAAAGGCAGCGTGGTGCGTGTGCCGGAGAAGCAAGGGCACTTGATTGTCCTGGATGTCGTGGCGCCCAAAGCGCGGCTACAAGATTTGTTGCAACTGGCCACCAAATCTACGCAGCCGATGATGAGCGGGCTGGTAAATCTGCGGACCAAGATGACCTTGCCACCCGGCAAAGTGAAAGTGCTGGATAAACTGACGCTGGATGGGGAATTCGACGTCACCGACGCACGCTTTGCGAGTTCCGATGTGCGGGACAAGTTGGCGTCATTCAGCCGCCATGCTTTGGGTCAACCGGACAATCCTGAGGCGGGCAGCGCGATTTCAGACCTGCGGGGGAAATTTAAATTGAAAAATGGTGTGATTAAGTTCGAGCGATTGACGTTCAGTGTTCCGGGCGCGGTGATCAAGTTGGATGGAACCTACAAATTGCGTGGTGAGGATCTGGACTTCGCGGGCGAGTTGCGCATGGAGGCGAAGCTGTCGCAATTGGTGAGCGGTAAAAAATCAATTTTCCTGAAAGCGATAGACCCGTTTTTTAGCAAGAAGGGCGCAGGGACCTTGATTCCCATTACGATTACAGGCACACGAGACAATCCCACGCTGGAATTCAGTATCTTCCATCGCAAGATGAAAAAAAGTTTCGGTAGCGAAAAAAGCGCCAGTGATAAGTAATTAGATAAAACAGTGACTTAGCTTTTTGCGACGATAGCGGGGGCCGCGGCGCGCAAGCGTTTTACGACGCGGTCGCGGCCAAGGACCACCATGGTGTCGAAGAGCGGGGGCGCGACGGCCTGTCCTACGATGGCGACGCGTGTGGCGTTGATCAGCAAGCCGGCCTTAACGCCTTCGGCTTCGCAGAGCGCGCGCAGGGCGTGATCACCCGCGTCGTGATTCCACTCCGGCAGGGCCGCCAACTTCTCGGCTAGTTTCGCGAGCAAATCAGGGATTTTTGGATCTTTCCAGAATTTCGCTTCGGCGGCGGGATCGATGGAGAAGTCGTCGCTGAAGAATGCGCGCGCCCAGGTAGAAAAATCAGGCAACAAACGTACACGCGGGCGCAGCAAATCGACAGTGCGACTGAACCATTCACGTCCAGAGCCGGAAGCCCACTCTTCCTTCCACAATCCGCTACGCTTTAATTCCTGTTCGACTTGCGGGAGTAAGTCTTCAATCGGCAGATGCTGGAGATACTGGGTGTTGAACCATTCGAGTTTGGCTTTATCGAAGACCCCGTTGGTGCGGCTTACGCCTTCCAATTTAAATTTTTGAATCAAGTCAGAGGTGCGGAGAAATTCCACGTCGCCTCCCGGAGCCCATCCAAGGAGCGCGAGGAAATTTTGAAAGGCTTCGGGTAAAAAACCTTCATCACGATACATGCTGACACTGGTGGCACCGTGTCGTTTGGAGAGACGCTTGCGGTCCGGTCCAAGAATGAGGGGCAGATGCGCAAAAATTGGCGGCTTGGCTTCGAGCGCGCGGTAGAGCAGAACCTGCTTGGGAGTGTTGGAAAGATGATCGGCGCCGCGAATCACATGGGTGATGCGCATGTCGATGTCATCGACCACCACGCTGAGATGGTACATGGGCTGGCCGAATTCCTCGTTGTCCTGGCCAGAGCGCAGCAACATGAAATCTTCGATATCGTCGTTGGAAAATTCGGTGTCGCCGAAGACCACGTCGTAGAAAGTTGTTTTTCCGCCGATGGGGACTTTGAAGCGAATCGCGGGCCTGGTTCCCCGCGTGGAAGGGATTCCATCGCGGCAGCTGCAGCGAACTACGCGGCGAACCTGGCCGCCTTCGGTGCCATCTTCGGCGTGATCACCGCCCACATATTTTTCGGCGGGACAATAACAGAGAAAAGCGCTGCCGTTGGCCAGGCATTTTTTGGCGGCGTCGACGTACAGTTGGGTGCGTTGCGATTGATAAAACGGGCCTTCATCCCAGTTGAGGCCGAGCCAATTCAGTCCGCTTAGAATGCCTTCGACCAGCTCGGGCTTGTTGCGCTCGGCGTCGGTGTCTTCCACGCGCAGAATCATGGTGCCGTTCTGTTGACGCGCGAATAGCCAGTTGAATAGAGCGGTGCGGGCTCCTCCGACATGCAAATAGCCGGTAGGGGACGGGGCAAATCGCACACGCACGTTGCCGGAGTCGTTAGTTGGTTCAGTCATGGATAGCGTTCGCGATTACTTGCGATGTTTCAGTTTAGCTAAAAGGGGAATGGTCAGTCCAACGAAGCATCCACCGGGGGGGTTGTATGTCTGCGTAAAGCTACAGTGATTCAGGTAATGCCATCAGGCACCTGCGCGTATAGAGTCGCTCATAACTGGGGACACTCGAGTGGCTACATCCCCGGATCAGTCTGGGTTGCGGCTTTCGTTGGGTGTCGCAGGCCGGACAAAAATGGAGAGGATCAATGATCAATCGCAATTTGTGGCGCAACCATGTGTGGATGTTGGGCCTGATCGCAGCGCTTGTTTTAGGCGTCTCGGTTTATGGTCAAGACCGCGATCGTGACGACTACGGCGGCCGTTGGGTTTATCTCGGGAGCAGGCATGTCGACGGTCACCGCGATCATGATGTGGTACGGGTCGGCAGCCGGGACGGAAAATTTCGCGCGGTGCAATTGCGGGTCACGGGCGGTGCCGTGGACTTCCATCGCGTGGTGGTGCACTTCGGCAATGGCACATCCGAAGAAATCGCGTTCCGGGAACGAATTCCTGACGGCAGCCGGACCCGTCCGATCGATCTCCCCGGGGATCGTCGCGTAATTCGCAGCGTGGAACTATGGTACGGCAAAGAAAGCTGGCACCGGCTACCGAAGGTGGAAGTGTACGGAACCCGCTGATTTGAAGATAGAAAAGGCGAACCGGCCGATTGCCGGCTCGCCTTTGGTTCGAGTGCTAGTTTTCTTTTTGAGGGGCGTGAATTTCACACTCTTGCGGCGCGGGTGGATTGCGCTTTCTGCATCGGCTGTCCGCAAGCGCAATAGAAATTAGATTCGCCAGCCGACCCCGTTTCAATGTTGGTGGTGCTGCTGACACTTCGCGAGCCGGATTTGATAGAACTTCCAGTGGTCGAGCCCAAACGTCCTGAAGATGTAGAACGCTGATTTCCTCCTGACGTGCCGAAGACACCTTCGCCCGTAGCGCCTTGTGAACCGAAATCGCCCGGCGTGCAGATGCCAGCGGATTCAGCACGCAGCGAACCAACCCCGGTATCTTCTGTGACGGAGCCGCCCGTCGGTTGGTTGCTCTGTTCATTCAGCGAAGCAGTATTCATTGAGCCTCTACTGAAGCCTTCATTCTGCATCCTGCTTGGTTTGGTGACTTCGATCTCGCAAGCGCAATTTGCATCAGAACATTTGTAGCGTTCGCCGACTTGAGTATTCATCGTTCCCTCCGGAACCCAGTTTTTCGTCGGCCAATATTGAAGGGCGGACTGGATTGGTTCCATCAGGTATTTGCGGGAGCCATACTTTTGTTTGAGAAACGAGGAATTTAGATTCGCAGCATATGCGTGGCAAGCGGTTGATTTAGGGTCACTACTGTGGAGATGTTTTTTGCACAGCTGCCCACAGGTGGATTCAGAAATAATTGTGTCGAGGGGTTGACGAATAAGGGGAAGCTGGTATAAAGTTACAAATGGTTCGGGGCGCTCGCGTAGCGCCAGGGGTCACCGTCATTGGTGGAACCGAACTAGCAGGGGCGTCACAGTCGGGTCGAATTCCTGAAGTAGATCCTAAGTGAGGTTCTTTACGAGCACAGGATAGAAATATGTCGAGCTTCGCGCAAAGACGCCTGAGGAAGGCGACTGTGCCCGGCGCTCGACGCCGGGTTTTTTATTTTCTGGAGGTTCGAGTTTCGAAGTTCGAGACTTAAACAGCCGGAAAAGAGTTCCGAGGAATTCGGAACGCCCTGACGGGATCAGGGGTATAGCTCTTTGACAACAGAAAGGCTGGCAAGTTCACAGTAAGGGCCTCTGTGATCTTATTATCGAAGTGTATCTGCGTGAGCAGTGACACGGCGAGGATCGCGGAGAATTATTGTGGACGATTACAAGTTTTGCTCGAGTTGAGCATAACTGTGGAAGAAAAGGCGGACTTATCAATTGTTCGAG
>JAUTXJ010000041.1 GCA_030838075.1 Acidobacteriaceae bacterium | reverse complement strand
AGCGGACGAGCGTAAGATGTTTTGTTCAATGGCGTAGGCGTGAATGAATTGCACGTAATTGCCGGTGGGGACGAAGCAGAGCTCCATGCTTTCGGGTTTTTCTGCTACCGGGAGATTTACGCGGCGAGCTACGGCGCGCACTTCTTCCTTGGTTAATTCGCCGAGCGGGAATTCGCTGTGGGAAAGCTGGTCTTGCGTCAGTCCCCACAAAAAATAGGATTGATCTTTGCTTTCGTCGCGGGCGCGTAAGAGTTCCCAGCGTCCGGTTGAGTCATTTTTGTGGATGCGCGCGTAGTGACCGGTGGCCAGGCGGGCGGCGCCGATTTGCCGCGCCATGCGCAGCAACGGATCGAACTTTATGTCGGTGTTGCAATTGGTGCAGGCGATGGGAGTGCGGCCTGAAAGATATTGATCGACGAAAGGACGAATGACGCGAGATTCAAACTGGTCTTCGAAATTCACGACGTAATGTGGGAAATCGAGATGCTGGGCGACACGCTTAGCGTCGTAGACGTCATCGATGGAGCAGCAGCGATGTTGTGCAGGGCCTGCGGATTGCAGAGTAGGGAGGCGGCGCTGATTCCATAACTGCATGGTGAGGCCGATGACGGTGCGATTTTGTTCCTGCATTAGCGCGGCGACTACGGAGCTGTCGACACCGCCGCTCATCGCTACAGCGACGACCTCGGCGGTCGTGCGTGTTGCGTCGTTTACTAGTTCGGATTGGAGCGCAGCGTTCATTGTTGTCAAGCGACTTACATATTGTACTGGAATAGCGTGGCCCGTGTGCTGCGCGCCCTCAGATTTGGCTCAGTTTTTGGAGGACATTTCCCTGGGGATAGTTAGGAGAGATTTCGCGGAGTTGTTCGACTGCTTGAGGAATCGCGAGGAGGGCGGCGTCGATTTCCTGGCGTGTGGTGTGGCGCCCGAGGCTGAAGCGCAAACTGCTGCGAGCTTCCGCTGGTATGAGACCGATGGCGGTTAAAACATGTGAGGGTTCGATTGCTCCGGAAGAGCAGGCGGAGCCGGTGGAGCAGGACAGGCCTTTCAGATCGAGAGCGATCAGAAGGGCTTCGCCGTCGACGCCGGGAAAAAGGATGTTGGTGGTGTTGGGGGTACGCGGCGCGGTGGCGGCGTTGACTCGCGACTGGGGAATGCGCTGGAGGAGGTCGCGCTCCAGATCGTCGCGCAGCGCGGAGATCCGCGTTGCGTTATGTTCGAGCGACGCGGCGGCGAGTTCGGCGGCTTTACCAAAACCAACGATGCCTGCGACATTTTCGGTTCCGGGACGGAAGCCGCGCTGGTGGTGGCCGCCGAAGAGGAATTGTCTGAGCGGAGTGCCACTACGGATGTAGAGGGCGCCGACTCCTTTGGGGCCGTAAATTTTGTGAGCGGAGAGAGAAAGCAGGTCGACTTGCAAGGCGTTCACGTCGATCGGTAATTTGCCAGCGGATTGGACGGCATCGGTATGGAAATAAACGTCAGCTTCGCTGGCGATGTGGCCGATTTCTTCGAGAGGCTGCACGGTGCCGAGTTCATTGTTGGCGTGCATTACGGAGACGAGACTCGTGTCAGGTATTTCGCGAAGGAGATCGCGCAGATGTTGCGGGTCGATTTGTCCATCGCGATTGGCGGCGAGATAAGCTACGGTGACGCCGCGGGCGGCTAACGATTGGCAAGTGTTGAGGACAGCTTCGTGTTCGATGACGGTGGAGATCAGATTCACGTCGGTGTAATTGGTGGGGTTGAACATGCCGAAGATGGCGTGATTGTCGGATTCGGTGCCACCGCTGGTGAAAACAATTTCCTGGGGATATGCGTTGATTAACGCGGCGACTTGTTCGCGGGCGGTTTCGACGCCGGAGCGGGCATTTTGCCCGGTGGTGTGGATGGATGCGGCGTTACCAAATTCGCCGGAGAAGAACGGGAGCATGGCTTCGAGGACCGCTGGGTCGACTGGAGTGGTGGCGTTGTAGTCGAGATAAATGCGCGATGGCATGACAGTTTGAGAATAACAGGAGTGAAGCCAGGAAAAAACTGTGGGTCGATCGCAAACATGCGACATCGTAAGCGTAACAGTGAGATGAGTTCGTGCTACAGTTTGCGATTTGAAAGATGGATCGGGAGGCATGCGTGGGATATCGGGATTTGCGGGAATTTGTGGCGAGGCTGGAGAAGGAAGGGGAACTGAAGCGGGTGCGCGCGGAGGTTGACCCTGTTTTGGAGATTACGGAAGTGGCGCAGCGGGTGGCGCGTTCGAAAACGCGGGCGGCGCATAGCGTGGGACCGGCGCTACTTTTTGAAAAGCCGAAGGGTTCGAAGGTGCCACTGCTGATTAACACGTTTGGCAGCGTGCGGCGAATGGAGCTCGCGTTTGATGTGGACAAACTTGACGATGTGGCGGCGCGGATTCAGGGATTTTTGAAGATGGAGACGCCGCAGGGATTGTTCGACAAAATAAAAATGTTGCCGAAGTTGGCGGAGTTGGGATCGTTTTTTCCGAAGAGCGTGAAATCCGGGGCTTGCAGGGAAGTGATTCGCAAAGGCGCGGATGTGAACCTTTTGGAATTTCCGATTTTGAAGTGTTGGCCGCAGGATGGCGGACGGTTTATTACTTTTCCGCTGGTATTCACGAAAAATCCGGAGACGGGGAAAAGAAATGTGGGGATGTACCGCATGCAGGTTTACGACGAGCGGACTACCGGGATGCATTGGCAGACGCAGAAACACGGCGCAGAACATTTTCGACGTGCGCGAGCTGCGAATCCGGAGGGGAAGATCGCTGTGGCGGCGGCGATTGGGGCGGATCCAGCGACGGCGTTGGCGGGAATGCTGCCGATTCCGCCGGACCTAGATGAAATGATGTTTTCGGGATTTTTGCGGCGGGAACCGGTCGAGATGGTTCAGTGCGAGACTTGTGATCTGGAGGTTCCTGCTAATGCGGAAATTATTTTGGAAGGGTATGTAAATTTGGGCGAGATGCGCGTCGAGGGGCCGTTTGGTGATCATACGGGGTTTTATTCGCTGGAAGGCGAATATCCGGTATTTCATGTGGAATGCATCACTCACCGGAAGGATCCGATTTATTTAACGACTGTGGTGGGACCGCCGCCGCAGGAAGATTATTTTATGGGCTACGCGGTCGAGCGGGTGTTTTTGCCGGTGATGAAGATGCAGTATCCGGAAATTGCGGATGTAGCGATGCCGGCGGAGGGAATTTTTCACAACTTAATGATTGTGGCGATCCGGAAGAGTTATCCGGGGCACGCGCGGAAGATCATGAATGCGATTTGGTCACTGGGGCAAGCGATGTTCACGAAGGTGATCGTGGTGGTGGATCATGATGTGGACGTGCGTAACTACAGTGAAGTGGTGTGGAAGACGTTGTGCGCGATTGATCCGGAGCGCGACGTGCAATTTAATTTAGGGCCGGCGGATACGTTGGATCATGCTTCGCGCATTCAGGATTTTGGGTCGAAGATGGGGATCGATGCTACGCGGAAGTGGGCTTCGGAGGGATTTGCGCGGGCTTGGCCGGATGAGATCTTGATGGACGCGGGGACCAAGGCGCGGATTGATTCGTTGTGGAAGAGTTTTGGGTTGTGATCGATTCTTATTATTGAAATCGCCACTACTTTGAGAACTATCCGCCAGCTAGTGGCGATCCGCAGGGAAAATCTAGAAAAGCGCTGCTTTTTGGAAGCTGTTTGCTCGCGTTGGCAGCGAGTCGTATAATTTAGAGTTTAGGCAGTCCTCGATTTGTGCGCCGTACGGGCTCCTCTAAGGCATTGAACGATCTAATGGCTAAAACCGATTCGACACCCCCAAATCTTGCTGAAGAAGTGATCCATGTTCGCGGGGCGCGTGTCCACAACCTCAAAAACATAACCGTAGCGATTCCGCACAACGCGATTACGGTGGTTACCGGTGTCAGCGGATCGGGCAAGTCTTCGCTGGCGTTTGACACAGTTTATGCCGAAGGGC
This sequence comes from Acidobacteriaceae bacterium, assembly GCA_030838075.1. Taxonomy (GTDB): domain Bacteria; phylum Acidobacteriota; class Terriglobia; order Acidiferrales; family UBA7541; genus Acidiferrum. The sequence continues at coordinate 658 of JAUTXJ010000041.1, read as the reverse complement.
AGAGGCGATATGTGGAGTCGCTTTCGGCTTACGCGCGGCAGTTTCTGGAGCGGATGGAAAAGCCGGATGTGAATGAGATTTCCGGGATTGCGCCGGCAGTGGCAATCCGGCAGAAAAACTCCACGCGCAATCCGCGGTCTACAGTGGCTACGGCAACGGAAATTTACGATTACTTGCGACTGCTTTTTGCGCGTTGCGGGCAAACCTTTTGTGCCAAGTGCGGCACGGAAGTTCGACGGGACAACCCGGAGGAGATAGCGACAAGGGTTTTAACTATGACGCCGGGGCGGCGTTTTTATGTGTTGTATGAGTTTCGCCCTGGCGGGATGCCTTCGGCTGCACCTGCGGCGGATGTTACCGCTGCTGTTACGCCCCCGTCACGCCGCGCGGCGAAAAAGAAAGTTACGCAACCTTCCGCTGAGTTGCTCCGGCAATCGCTGATCGATCTGCAGAAACGCGGATTCAACCGTTTGTATCAGGACGGCCGGATGCATGAGTTTTCTTCTCCCGAGACGCTTCTGGACATCGATTTTTCGCGGCCTGTATATGTGGTGGTGGATCGACTGGCGATTAATCCTGAGTCTCGGTCGCGCCTCGTGGATTCAATTGAGATTTGCTATCGCGAGGGACATGGCGAGGCGCTGCTGGAATTTGTGGC
>JAUTXJ010000438.1 GCA_030838075.1 Acidobacteriaceae bacterium | reverse complement strand
CGTCGAAGATCATCTTCCAACCCGGCGGCTGTCTGGTAACGCTCCTCAGCGCTCTTCGCAAGGAGCTTCATCGTGATAGTAAACAGCGGCTCAGGGACCCCTGCGCGCGCACTTGCCGATGTCGGCTGGCGTGCAACGTGGCTATGGACCCACTCCATAGGATCGGCTGCGGCGAACGGCAGCGCGCCCGTAAGCATTTGGTACAACGTGACGCCCAAAGAATAGAGATCGCTGCGGCCATCCATCGAGCAATTCATGCGGCCGGTTTGTTCGGGCGCCATATAAGCGAGCGTCCCGGCAATAATCTCGGGCGGTACGGGCGACTGACGCTCGAGCGGCAGCTGGGACGCAATTCCGAAGCCGGTGAGCCAGACGTTGCCGGCGTCGTCGACGAGCACGTTCGCAGGCTTGATATCCTTATGTATAAGGCCGCGCCGATGAACTTGGTCAAGCGCTGTTGTCAAACCAATCGCGATTTGCAGGATGTGACACAGGTCGAGCGGTTGTTCCTGGTACCGTTCAAGAACTCGGTCCAGCGGCTCACCGCCAGGGTCGTGGAGTAAAAGAATGGTTCGTCCTTCGTGACGAGTAAGCGCTAGAGGCTTGATTGCCCACGCGGGATCGAGTTCGGCTGCGAGCGAGTATTCGTGCTCGAGCCGCCAGAGATTCTGAGGTGATGGCTGTTCTGCGGAAGGCGCAATCGCCAGGACTGGCGATGGGTTGCCGTGCTGTCGGCCGCGGTAAAGGGTGAAGTCCGCACTCTCCCGTAGCGGTTCCAGGACGTATCCAGAAGGCCCCGAGATAGAGTACATTCTCGTCGCCACGGCTGCGCGACCTCAGCGTGTCGATTCTGACTAGACCCTGCGCGAACGTCAGGAGTTCCACCGAGAATATCCCGATTTTTGACGATCACTTCGAACGGACGATTGTCCACTCGCGGGTAAAGGCGGTAGTCGCCTGGCGCTGGACGCTAGTCAACGGCGAACCGCAATTTGCTCAAGTGCGTTAACGGCCGTCGCGGAAACTATCTAATTCAAGATTGAGTTCCAAAACATTCACGCGCGGCTCACCTAGAAATCCCAGGTCACGTCCTTTGGTGTGTTTTTGCACCAGTGCACGGAGGTCTTCTTGCTTCATGTTTCGCGACGTAGCCACGCGAGGAATCTGGAACTCCGCTGCCTCCGGAGAAATGTCGGGGTCCAATCCGGAGCCTGAGGTAGTCACTAAATCCACAGGGATAGCGGCGTTTGGATTTTCTGCACGGAGCTTTTGCACGTCGGCTCTTACTCGCTCAAGTAAATTCTTGTTCGTGGGGGCGAGATTTGAGCCGCCGCTGGCCGTGGGATCATAACCGGTTCCAGCCGCTGACGGTCGAGGGTGGAAATAACCAGGTCCGGTGAATGCCTGTCCAATGATTCTTGACCCTACTAGCTTTCCATTTCTCTCGATGAGCTGTCCGTTCGCACGGTCGCGAAAAAGTAGCTGCGCCACGGCGGTGACCGCCAGCGGATAAATCAGGCCGAAAATTACCGTAGTCACTAGAGTGAACCATATGGCTATAAGCAGATTCTTTTTCATGTAATCCTCTTACACAAATCGGAGATACGTCAGCATCACGTCGATGATCTTGATTCCAATGAATGGCGCAACGATTCCGCCGACGCCATATAGCAAAAGATTGCGCCGAAGCAGCGCGGCCGCTCCCATGGGGCGATAACGCACACCTCGCAAAGCGAGCGGAACCAGAGCAATGATGATCACTGCATTAAAAATCACCGCGGACAAGATTGCCGATTCCGGGGTGCGCAAGCGCATGATGTTCAGAGCGCCAAGCACAGGAAACACTCCAGCGAACATTGCGGGGATAATGGCGAAATACTTGGCAACGTCGTTGGCCACGGAAAATGTGGTGAGCGCGCCTCGCGTGATCAGTAATTGTTTGCCGATCTCAACAATCTCGATCAGTTTCGTTGGATTGGAATCAAGATCGACCATGTTGCCGGCTTCTTTGGCGGCCTGGGTGCCAGTGTTCATGGCCACTCCAACATCCGCCTGCGCCAGTGCTGGAGCATCATTCGTGCCGTCGCCGGTCATGGCCACGAGTTTGCCTTTAGCTTGTTCGCGCTTGATCAGCGCCATCTTGTCTTCAGGCTTCGCCTCCGCCAAAAAATCGTCAACTCCAGCTTCGCGAGCAATCGCCGCAGCGGTAAGAGGATTGTCACCAGTGATCATCATGGTACGAATACCCATGGCGCGAAGCTGATCGAAACGCTCGCGCATGCCGCCCTTCACAATGTCTGTCAGAGCTATGCAGCCCAGTACCCGGCCGTTTTCTGAAACCAGCAGCGGTGTTCCGCCGGCATTGGCAATATCGCGAATGCACACTTGCAGTTCAGCCGACGCGCCACTTCCGTGATTGCAGCAGAATTGCAAAATCGACTCAGGAGCACCTTTGCGAATTTCCCGGCCATCCATATCCACGCCGGACATTCTGGTTTGCGCGGAAAATGGGATAAACGTTGCTGCGTGACTAGAAAGATCGCGGCCGCGAAGCTTGTAGCGTTCCTTCGCCAACACCACGATAGAGCGGCCTTCCGGTGTTTCGTCGGCGAAGGAAGAGAGTTGTGCCGCGTCCGCGAGGTGCGCCTCTTCTACGCCTTGCGCCGGGAAAAAGTGTGTCGCAGCCCGGTTGCCCAAAGTAATCGTGCCGGTTTTATCGAGCAGCAATACGTCCACGTCCCCTGACGCTTCCACCGCGCGCCCCGACATGGCGATCACGTTCCGTTGAATCATGCGATCCATGCCGGCGATTCCAATGGCGGAGAGCAAGCCGCCGATGGTTGTTGGTATCAGACACACGAGCAGCGAAACCAGAACAAATATGCTTTGTGGAGCGCCTGAATAAATGGCAAAGGGTTGCAGCGTCACCACTGCGAGTAAAAAAATAATTGTTAATCCCGCTAGAAGAATATTCAGTGCGATCTCATTGGGAGTTTTTTGACGGGATGCCCCTTCGACTAAGCGAATCATGCGGTCGAGAAATGTCTCGCCGGGGTTGGAAGTGATACGCACTTTGATTTCATCCGAGAGGACCCGCGTTCCGCCTGTGACTGCCGATCGATCGCCACCCGATTCGCGAATAACTGGGGCGGACTCTCCTGTAATTGCCGACTCATCGACCGATGCCACGCCTTCGATAACTTCGCCGTCACCAGGAATGAATTCTCCTGCAGTGACCACCACTACGTCGCCGGAACGCAACTGCGAACTAGGTACTGTCTCAGTAGTGCAATCTTTTCTTAGTCGCTTTGCTTCGGTCTCTGCTCGCGATTTGCGCAGTGTGTCCGCTTGAGCTTTGCCGCGTCCTTCGGCCATCGCTTCGGCGAAGTTAGCGAATAGAACCGTGAACCAAAGCCACAACGTAATCTGCAGCCCGAAGCTGACTTCACCCGCATGATGCATAACGTTCGAAATAAGCTCAATCGTCGTAAGTAGCGCTCCTACTTCGACAACAAACATCACCGGATTTTTAACCATGGCGCGCGGATCTAACTTGCGAAATGAGTCCCTGACTGCGCGCGCGAGAATCTTCGTGTCAGTGAGAGACTGTTTCCGTACTTGAGAGACTGGATCCATGAAAACCTCAGAAAGCTTTCCCTGCCGCCATCAGCAGGTGTTCGAGAATTGGCCCCAGGCTCAGGGCCGGGAAAAAAGTGAGAGCTCCGACAATGACGATAGTGGCGACCAGCAAGCCGGCGAATAGCCCGCCGGTCACCGGGAAAGTCCCAACAGATTCGGGAACGATTCGTTTTTTTGCGAGGCTCCCAGCAATAGCCAGCACCGGGATGATCATGAAAAAGCGGCCTAGTAGTTGTGCAACGGCAGTGCTGGTGTTGTACCACATGGTGTTCACGCTCAGGCCCCCGAACGCTGACCCGTTGTTCCCGGCGGACGACACATAGGCATAGAGCACTTGCGACAACCCGTGAGGTCCGGGATTCGAGATGCTTGAAGTCCCAAAAGGCTTGATAATTGCAAAAGCGGAAAAGCCCAGGATGGTAAACGTCAGGATCAAAATTGCCAACATGGCCATCTTGACGTCGTACGATTCGATTTTCTTTCCCAGATACTCTGGCGTGCGGCCTACCATCAGCCCGGCGATGAACACCGCGAGGATTACAAAGACGACAATTCCGTACAGGCCCGCGCCCACGCCACCAAAAACAACTTCACCCAACATGATGTTGATCAGCGGTACCATGCCGCCGATGGGAGTGAAGGAATCATGCTGGCCATTTATAGCACCGCAACTAGCATCAGTGGTCACAGTTGCGAACAGTGCGGAGTTCGCAATTCCGAACCGCACTTCCTTCCCTTCCATGTTGCCGCCGGACTGCACCATGCTTTGTGTTTGATTTATTCCCACCAGCTGCGGATTGCCCCGAGCCTCTGCCCAATACGCGGTGGTTATACCAGCTAAAAACAAAACCGCCATGGCCGCCCAGACAGCCCAACCGTGACGTTGTGAGCCGGTCATACGGCCGAGCGTGTAGGTAAGCGCAGACGGAATTGCGAAAATCAAGACTACTTGGAAGAAATTAGAAAACGGCGTGGGATTTTCGAAAGGGTGCGCGCTGTTAGCGCCGAAAAATCCTCCGCCGTTGGTTCCAAACTCTTTGATTACTTCCTGGGACGCGACTGGGCCTTGCGCAATAATTTGTTGCGTTACGGTTTGCTTAGTGGTTTTTCCGTCTGCACTGGTCACTTGCACGGTCTGCGGCTCGATCAATTCCACCGTGGTGTATGGCCTTAAATTTTGGATGACGCCTTGAGACACGAAAACCAACGAGCCCACCAGGCAGATTGGGAGCAGAACCCAGAGCAAGCAGCGCGTTGTGTCCACCCAGAAATTCCCGAGCTTATCGGTTTCCTTTCGCGCGATGCCGCGAATAACCGCAACAGCAACGGCAATTCCCACCGCCGCGGATGCGAAGTTGTGATACGCAAGACCCGCCATCTGCGTCAGATAGCTCATCGTGGATTCGCCGCTGTAGGCTTGCCAGTTGGTATTGGTTGTAAAGGATGCCGCGGTGCCGAACGCCAGCCCCGGTTCGAGATTTGCGAATTTTTGCGGATTGAGTGGAAAGAACTTCTGGGTGCGTTCGATTAAATACAGAACAGCCATGGACACTCCGCTGAACAGCAGCATCGCGATGGCATACTCGGTCCAACGCATTTCGTGCTTTTCGTTAATCCCCGTGAGGCGATAGATGAGTTTTTCGATTGGCCGCAAGACCGGGTCCAGAAACGTTCTCTGGCCACTGAACACTCGCGCCAGGAACACGCCCAGAGGTTTAGTGATTAGAAAAATCACCAACAGAAAGAGGCCAATTTGAAACCAGCCATTAGCGCTCATAGCGTTCAGAATTCCTCGGCTTTCAACAACGCATAAAGCAGGTAGCCACACAGAAGCGCGCAAATAACTAGCAGGATTGCATTAGCTACGTTCATGAGAACGTCCTTTTCCGAGCAGTTCGCATCCCCGGACGTAAACAATTGCGAGTGTGAAAAATAGCGCTGTGCCCGCAATAAAAATACCGTCAAGCATTTTGGTTATATCCTTCCATCGAAGTCCTTCTAATTGCCGCTGTGAGAAATCAGAATTTCACGAGTATGGACAGGTTGATTCTGTTCTCAATTTTCTTGAGGTCTGGCGTAAATCCAGGCACGACCGCTCCCGGCGACCCGCAAATGTTCTCCACGATAGGAGCCGTTGGGCAAGAAGTCGGGGTGATACCTCCAGGGCCGGTAAAATAAGGGACATTCGCCGCCCGGTGGTCGAACTCACTACGGAACGTGATGTACTGGCTCGGCATCCAGTCAAATGTTCCCGACATGTCCCACGCTTTGAAGACGTCGCCGGGATTTTCGGTGAAGTAGGAAGTGCCCGAAGCTGCTGTCGCACCGTTGATCGGCGGCAGTAACACGAGGTAGCGGCCCGGATTATTGATTTTTCCACCACCGACGGTCAGGCCGAAATGATCTCGATCAAACCAAAAGCGGTTATAGAACATAAAGCCCAAGAAACTCTGCTTCGGGCCTTTTTTAGATCCGCCAGCACAGCTCACCCCGCCGCCGTGTTCGCAGCCAATATCACCGGTCAGGGAGAAAGCCATCTTGTCCAGTCCAGGACCCGGCTTGTCGTAGTACTTAATCTCAATGCTGTCGTCGCTGTGATAGCGCACGCGTGCCGGATTGCCCAGCGCTTCCTCGCCCAAGGCATATTGGTTACCAAGAACCGACAGCCAACCAGTCGGCCGCCATAGAATTTGGGCCCCCACGCCGGGCCGATGATTGAATCTTCCGTAGGACTGCCAGCCATTTACAAGCCACGGTTCAATTTTTAAATGCGCTGTAGGAAAGATCTGAACTCGAAGACCGGTGAAAAACCACGGGGTGTTGGAAGAGACATAGGAAGGCTGATAAGCCCAATTATCGAATTGGTAGTAGCTGAAGAGGCCGATATAAGACATGAAGATACCGGCATCCACGTTGATTCCGTGGAGAGCATTGAAATGATATCCGCCGTACGCTTCCGACAAATAACGGTAGGCGTTGTCCAAATTCCATTGCCCGCGTGCCGGGCTCGCGTCGTTCCTGGGTGTCGTCTGTGAATACAATCCAAACTGAGTCATGACTCGCGCGCGAACATTGTCCAGATGAAAATCGCCGCCCACGCCGAGCTGAGTTACGTGTAACTCATTCGAACGAAACACTTCGCTAGATCCGCCGATGGTATCGTCTGCCGGATGATTGAAACTGTAGTTGTAGTCGACGTCTGCCCGGATTTCCGGCGTAAAGAAAGTCGTCGCATACGGCGTGTCTTTAGTGCGGGAGTTGCCGTTCAACCAGGTGAAATCGGCGAAGGCGAAGGGCTCTTCCTTGGCGGCTTTACCTGTCGCAGTGCCACCGGGCTTTCCTTTTTCTGTTGCTTGTCCCTGAGGGCCAATGACCGGATTGCTCAAGCTTGACCTAGAAATTGTGTTTACTGGCTCAGCTGTCACGGGTGTAGGGGCTATAGCCCCTGGGGTTGCAGCACTATTTGCCGCATCCTTCGTCCCAGGCGTCCCAGGCGTCCCGGGTTGCGAGACTGTTGTACCCGGCGTTGTCGGTTGGCCGGCTTTGGACTCCAATTCTTCAACGCGCCTCTCGAGTTGCTCGACGCGATCGAGTAGGTATTGCTCTCGTTCGGTCAGTCCCGGCTTAGGGGTATCCAACTTGACCGGCGACGTCGCCCCTGAAGGAGTTCCGTCGTCCGCAAAGACACTACCAGGAGCGATAGTCACGCAGAGAATCGTTACCAGGCACAACCGCGTAAACTTCATCTTCGAATCCGTCACACGCATCTTTCTCTCCTAGAGTCTTTCTTTGCTTCTAAAATTGACGACCTGCAGGCTCCGCCGTTGTCTCTGACTAATTTCGGTGTGTCCCGCGCGCCTAACACCGGGCTTGCGCTGTGGGTCCTGTGTCCACTCCACCAGCGCATAGAGCAAAAACCAGCAACTCAGAAAACCAATCGTTATGAAAATAACGGAAGTCACGGGACACCCACAAAACAGCGTCCAGCGTGCTAAGCAAGTATCTCGGCACACTGAAAATGCACCCAGCAACCGAACGACGATAGCGAAAGACCTCTCAAGAAGTCCTGAGCAATTCGTAAGGAATTCATAAGATGCTGCGACTGACTCAAGAGCATCTTACGGTTATGGATGCTAGGAATCGGGAAAGGACTCAACTGCGCTGACATCAATTCAGACTATTCATCTATCCGATAGACGGCGTTCGGTCGTGCTATTTGCAAGTAGGCGCGCGTGTACTGCAATCATTTTTGACGTGCGTTCAACTGGTCGAGTTTGCGTTTTAACTCTTCAAGTTTCTGCCCTGCCTCGCCGAGCTTACCTTCCGCGGTTAGTCGCTGGTAGTCAGCGAGGTCTTTGGCGGCTTCCGCGATGATCGCATTGAGATCTGTGCCAGATTTGATGGAAGCGACAGGTGCCGCTGTGCTGCGTCCGGATTCCGCGGATGCCGCTACGGCGCTTAACGATGAGGGCTGTCCGCCAAACAGAGCTCCCATCGCGGACTCAAACGTCGGCCCGTAAGCGAGTTTGTCTTGTAGCGCCAGCACAACCAGGCGCAACTCCGGCATCGGGCTGCGCTCGGCCTGCAGGTAAATGGGCTCCGCATACAACAACGCGCGCCCGCATGGAATCACGAGCAGAGTTCCGCGCCGCACGTGTGAGCCTTGCTGATTCCACAACGTCAATTGTCCCGACAGTTGCGCGTTCTGATCGATGCGTGCTTCGATCTGCAGCGGCCCATCGACCAGCCTGGTTTTTGGAAAGTCGTAAACTATGGTGTTGCCGTACTGCGCTCCGTCGCTCCGGCCGGCAATCCAGCCAATGAGATTATTCCGGTTGGCCGGCGTGAAGGGCAGAATCTCCACGAACTCCACGCCTGTTTCGCCCGGCAATTTCATCAGCACGAAGTTCGGCTCCATAGCCATAGTCTTCTGCTGACCGTTCTCGTCCATTCCAACTTCGGAAGCCACCGTCCACAAATCCTCACGGTTATAAAACACTTGCGGGTCGCTCATGTGATACAGGCCGTACACGGCGGCCTGAAGCTTCATCAACAACTCCGGATAGCGCACATGTTTGCGTAGCGTGGGCGGCATGGTCGCAACATCCTTGAACAGATTCGGAAAAATCTGCCGGTACGCCGAGAGGATCGGGTCCTGCGTATCAAACACGTAGAATGTGGTCGTCCCATCGTAAGCATCGATGACCACTTTTACGCTATTACGCATGTAATTGATCAAATTGTTGCCAAGCGCGTAGTGGGTCGCGTATGGAAAAGTATCCGAGGTCGTAAACGCATCCATAATCCAGGACAGTCGCCCGTCGTCGCCGATGACTATGTAGGGATCTAAATCGTAGGTCAGGAACGGAGCCAGCGCGGTCACGCGATCTCGTACGTTACGGCGCATCAGCAGCCGGCTCTGGGCGTGGATGTCGTCGCTGAACGGAACCTTCGTAAGGTCGCCGCGGTCGGACGCAATGAGAATGCGTCGCAGAAACCCGCCGAGGAGGATGCCGCCGTTCCCGTCGTACGACGTCAGGCTGTTTGTCTCTCCCTGCGGGTAGTTGAATTCCTGTTGCCGCGTCTTCACGTACACGTCCGTGTTGGTCAACTCGCCAAAATAAATCTCCGGCCGCGTTACGGAAATACTCGGTACCGTGGTTTGGATCGGCATGTTACTGAGAATCAGCGTCGGCAGTCCTTCCGGTGTGAAACCGTGTACGGGATTCATGGTGATACCGTAACCATGCGTGTAGATAAGCTTCTCGTTGATCCAGTTGCGGCTGCTCTCCGGGAGCTTTTCGACATTAAGCTCGCGCGCGGCGAGCATAACCTGACGCACCGCGCCATCGATCTCGTAACGATCAATGTCGATGTCTGGAAAGTCGTAGTAAGTGCGGATTTCCTGAATCTGACGCAGGGTGTCCTGGAGTGCGCGCCAGTCCCACAGCCGGATATTTTGCAAGGTAGCCTGGTTGTTCGCCGGGTCAGTGGCCTCGACGGTCGTCTCCGCGGGAAATTCGCGCCGCGCAACGCGGTCCAATCCATAAGCCTGCCGCGTCAGATCAATGTTGTAGGCGATGAAGGGACGCTCGCGAACCAGTTCGTTGGGCTTTACGATAAAGTTCCCGACGTACCACGCAATTATCTGCAATGCGAGATAAGAGACCGCGGCTGGAACGCCCGCTGCGAACAGCCAGCCCATGCGCGGCGCTGATACGACATTGGTGACGGCAATCGCAGCCCCAAGAATCAGCCCAATACAAACGACCAGTAGGCCCGCAAGCATCACGTGTGCATCCGTGTAAGTCACGCCCCCAAAAATCGTGTGATCGTCGAACAATCGTTCGAACCTGCCGATGTACACGCGCATTGCAAGGGCCAACAGCAGAAATGCAAACGCAATGGAGAAACCGCGCCAGGGCAACGGCAACTCGCCCCTCCCAAACACGCGCGTACTGCCGGTAATAAAGATGAAGAAAATAGCGATCACGCAGGCAATGACTGCAAGCGTCAACAGCCAGCCGGTGACGAATTGCCATGCGGGCAAAGTGAATAGATAGAAGCTTAGCGGCCTCCCGAAAATCGGATCCACGATGCCGTTGGCGCGTGGCGCATACCAATAAAGCGCGAACGTGGACCACTCCAACATCATGTTCGTGCCAGTTACGAAGGCGATTCCGAGCGTTACCAGTAGCCCGATGGGGCGCAACATGCGCTCGACCGGAAGTCTTAACGGCCGACCTCCCACGAAAATCGGCCCACCTCCCAGTAAGTGCGGTTGGTACGTCCGCGATAAACCCAGGAACCATCCGTACAAAATAAGAAATGTGGCTGCGAAAAATACCGCGAAGACTAACCATTGCAGGCTTATGGTCTTTCGGAATACTTCAGCGTAACCGAGCGATCCGAACCACAGGGCGTCGACGTAATAAGACAACACCGTCCGGCTACTGAAAAAGACGACGGCAAGAACGGCAAAGATAAATAAAAATACTCGTCGGCGCGGTCGCTGCCGTAGCCGTAAATGGATAGCTTCAGTCATCCGATTCCGCCTTTGGCACGGTATTTGATCCGGAATTTTAGGCGGAGTGTATTGTACTGCGTCTGCAAACTTCTAAACGACACCAGCCGAGCATATATGCCCACTAAATAGAATTATGCCCCTCTGGGACGAGCCGCCGCCTCAGGCTCCAGATTGGGCAGGAATGCCGTCAAAATGCCGATAGCCGGAAGGAATGCGCACACGTGGTAGACAAACGTGAGTGAGGTCAAGTCGGCCAATTTGCCTAACAGTGCTGCTCCGACGCCTCCCAAGCCGAAGGCGAAGCCAAAAAACAGCCCGGAAATCATCCCGACTCTTCCCGGAACCAGATCCTGTGCATAAACCAAAATTGCGGAAAACGCTGAAGCCAGAATCATTCCAATTACTATGCTCAAAACGGTGGTCCAAAACAGATTCACATAAGGCAGCAACAAGGTGAACGGCAGCACCCCAAGGATAGATGCCCAGATTACGTACTTGCGGCCGATGCGGTCGCCGATCGGGCCGCCGGCGAAGGTCCCCGCCGCCACCGCACAGAGAAAAATGAAAAGGTGAAGCTGGGCACTTTGCAGTGAGAGGTGAAACTTGTCTATCAGGTAAAAAGTAAAGTAGCTGCTGATGCTCGCCAGATAAAAAAACTTCGAAAACATCAACGCAATCAAGATAGCCATGGAGAAGCCAATTTTCGCAGCAGGCAAGCCCGCATGATGTGCTATTTGTGCGGAGCCAGTGACGCTGCCGTACACGGCGTTCATCTTTGCTTTGGCCGCATCCGCGGCCGCACGGTGATTCTTTGACCACGTTCCTATGAATGTAAGGATCATAATTCCGGCAATCGCGAGGAACGAAAACCACGCGATGCTCGACTGCCCTTTGGTCAACACAAATGCTGCCAGCAGTGGACCCAGCGCCGACCCGGCGTTGCCGCCGACCTGAAAAAGAGATTGTGCTAAGCCGTGCTGCCCCCCCGAAGCCATGCGTGCCACGCGCGAGGACTCCGGGTGAAACACGGCGGAGCCAATCCCCACCGTCCCGGCAGCCACGAGAACTGTTGCGTAAGTCGGTGCCATGGACAAAGCCAGCAATCCAACCAGGGTTATTCCCATTCCAACGGCCAACGAGTACGGCTGCGGATATTTATCGCTGTGCAATCCCACCACCGGCTGCAGCAGCGAAGCCGTGAGTTGCAGCGTAAGCGCTATCAAGCCCACTTGTCCGAAGTCCAAATGGAAAGAAGCTTTTAACATCGGGTAAATCGCGGGAAGCACGGACTGAATTGTGTCGTTGAGAAGATGACAAAAACTGATCGCCAGCAAGATATTGAACAGGGTTTTGTCTGCTCCCGCGGTGACTGTGCGAGTCTCAATCAGGGTAGTGTTTGTTTCGCTAGCCACTTAAATCCGTGGCTCGTACGAAATCGCCGACATGCTTACGGGTCTTCTGCGAAATTTCATACTGTCAATACTAAGCGAATTGACAAAAGACCGCATGTCTACGTGCGCGATCCCAGAACCACGACCTCGCCTTCCAAAAAAACATTATGAAGAAAACTTCCACTCATGGCCTCACTTCGACAAAAAGAGAACAAATGGCAAGGATAATTTACCGGTCGCGGAATTATCCGTCCGCCGCCGGGCCGTTATAAGCAGTTAAACTTGCCAGTTATTCTTGCAAGTTGGACTGCTATTTGTTAGCATGAAGTCATGCCTCGAAAAGCCTTGGACATCGCTGTGATCGACCTTATCCAGTCCATCGGTCTCTTGGTGCGCCGGGTGCGCGCGGCGACAAGCTCACATGAACTTTCTTTAACCGAGGCGTTCGTTATGGGGCGCCTCGGTAAACATGGTCCGGCCACGACCGCCGATCTGGCACGCGCCGAGGGCATGAAACCTCAGTCGATGGGAACGACCGTCGCGGCGCTTGAGGAAATGGGCATGGTCGAGCGTAAGGCCCATCCAACCGACGGCCGCCAAGTGAATATCAGCCTGACCGCGAAAGGCTCGGTTGTGCGGAAGAGCGCCAAGGATGCAAAGCAGACATGGCTAATGCAGGCCATCTCGCAGCTAGACGAATCGGAACGGGAAACGCTCTTCAAAGCGGGCGAAATAATCAAACGTCTGGCGGAAAAGTGACCCGCAGCAAGAACCCAACGCAAGTCGTGAGCGAGCCCGCAATCAGTTCGGATAAGCAGCAGGCTCCGCTCTCCGAGCCTTCCATATCGCACGCCTGGCGAGCGCTGAGACATCGCAACTTCCAACTCTTCTTCGCCGGTCAGAGCATCTCCTTGATCGGTACCTGGATGACCCGGCTGGCCACCACCTGGCTTGTTTATCGCCTGACCCACTCGGCGCTGCTGCTGGGCATCGTAACCTTCGCGGGCCAGATTATTTCGTTTGTGCTGGGACCATTTGCGGGCGTCTGGGTCGAGCGCCTTAATCGCCGCAAGCTGTTGATCTGGACACAAGCCGCGGCGGCCATCCAGTCCCTTGGCATGGCCGCGCTCACGCTGGCACATGTCATCACCCTTTGGGAAATCATCGCCCTCGCAGCGTTGCAGGGCCTGATCAACGCGTTCGATATGCCTGCGCGTCAATCATTTCTCATTCAGATGGTCGAAGATCGCAACGACCTGGGTAACGCCATCGCCATCAACTCCTCGATGGTAAACGGTGCGCGCCTGATTGGTCCTGCCATCGCCGGATTATTGATCGGCGCTTTCGGTGAAGGTTGGTGCTTCCTCATTGACGGTTTCAGTTATTTCGCCGTGATCGCCTCGTTGCTGATGATGCGTATCAAATTGTTGGATGTCCGGCGCACTGCATCGGGCATGCTCGAGCAAATGCGTGAAGGCTGGGACTATGTCCGCACCTTTCGCCCCGTCCGCACCATTCTTCTGCTTTTTTCGCTTCTCTGCCTGATGGGCTATCCCTTTGCCGTGCTGTTGCCGGTCTTCGCTGTTCAGGTGCTGCACGGTGGTGCAGCTACTCTCGGCTGGCTGGCCGGAGCTTCGGGAATCGGTGCGCTGATCTCCGCGCTTTCGCTTGCGCTCCGCAAGTCGATTGTTGGACTTACCCGCATGCTTCAGATCGCGGCCGCGATGCTGGGAGCGGCGCTGATTCTCTTCGGCCTGTCTCGTACATTGTGGGTATCGCTTGTGCTGATGGCGTTCGTGGGCTTCGGCCTGATGCAGAGTGCGGCGGTGAGCAATACGATCGTCCAATCGTTGGTTCCAGAGGACAAGCGTGCTCGGGTGATGAGCTATTACACGATGGCATTCTTCGGCGCGGCACCGTTCGGCAGCCTGCTGGCCGGCGCGCTGGCCCACCGATTGGGAGCGCCTAACACTCTTATCTTTACCGGCGCATTCTGCTTACTTGGATCGCTATGGTTCACGCTCGAGTTGCCCAAAATCAGAGCAGTCATGCGGCCGATCTACCGGGAGATGGGTCTACTCCCGGTGTCCGACATCAATTGAGTGCCGACGTCATGAACCCACAACGACAACGTAACCTTTCCAAGAACCGTGTTACTCCGAATCGAAAGGAAAAACCACCGTGAGCTGGTATGACTACGTCGCGTGTTTCTTCGCCGGTCTGTTTCTCACCAATGTCGTGCCCCATTTCGTCTCTGGCATTTCTGGTGACCGTTTCCCGACACCCTTCGCTCGCCCTCCAGGGAAAGGATTGTCATCGCCAACGGTGAACGTGGTCTGGGCCCTGATTAATCTGGTTGTCGGTTACATCCTGTTTCGCGCCGGAAAACTTTCGAACGGAGACACCTCGGCGATTATTGTTTTCTTCGCGGGCATCGTAGCGATAAGCCTCATGCTAAGCGTGCGATTTTCCAAGAAACAGACCCAGTAACCGCTCGAGCGAAAATGTTCCTAACGTGCCCAGGCGCAATCGAAAGGAAAAACCATGTCTCTGACTAAACTTGATACCACCGCCGCCCTGATCGTGATTGACCTGCAAAAAGGGATTGTGGGCCTTCCGACCATTCACCCCACAACTGAGATCGTCGCTCGCTCCGCTAAGCTCGCGCGCTCTTTCCGAGAACGAGCCTTATCTGTCGTCCTCGTCAACGTCACGGGCGTCGCTCCGGGCCGCACCGACGTCGGACCTCGCAACTTGTCTTCGCTTCCTGCCGATTGGACCGAGCTTGTTCCTGAATTGGAGCAGTACCCTGATGATTACATCATCAGCAAGCAACGCGTTGGCGCCTTCATCGGCACATCATTGGATGGAACTCTGCGCAAGCGCGGCGTAACCCAGGTATTCGTGACAGGCATTGCGACCAGTCTCGGCGTGGAATCAACGGCGCGTAGCGCCTACGATTACGGCTACAACGTCGTCATTGTTGTGGATGCAGTAACGGACCGGGACGCCGACGCACACCGACACTGTGTCGAGAAGATTTTCCCGCGCATCAGTGAGACGGATACAACCGACGGTGTCTTGAAGCTCTTGAAAGAACCACACTGAGCCAGCCAAATTCACGCGAATACAGTTCTGTGCTTCACGCGGTTGGGCTCTCGCCAACCCTGGTAAACCGCAATGCTTAGGCGGCAAGGCTCGCGTTAACGATCTTCACGAAATCCAGAATCATGTCAGCGACAGCCCGGTTACCGATCGTGGTATTGATCATGGTGTGGTAAACTCCACGGTCCGGCCATTCGACGCCAAAATATTTTTGTATGAAAGCTTTTCGCTCGCGGTCGACGGTATCGACGAGCTGTTCGGCATCGACTTGACTCTTGCCGCGATCTATCAGGCGCCGCACCTTATCTTCCCTCGGTGCATAAAGAAATACTCGCAAGGTATCCTGTCGGTCCCTGAGAAACTGCTGTGATCCTCGTCCAACAAGGACGGAGTTTCCTTCTTTGCTGACCTGTTCAACAACACGTCGAGTAATCTTCAAGATACTTTCACTGTCGATGACATTGAGTTTGTGCGCATTGAGACTGCCCTCGTAGCTGCCTCGCAAAAACGACTTGAAAAGCCGATAGTACAGCGGATCGGAGCGCTCCTCTCGCACCTCGACCACCGCTTTGGGACAATTCGCGAGCTTGGCGATCTCCTCGGTCAGTAGTTGGTCCCAAAGTTTCCATCCCAATTGCAGTGCAACCAGCTGGGCGATTTCGCCGCCGCCGCTGCCGTACTCGCGTTCAATCGTTATTATCTTAATCACGTTGGCCCTCGAGGCGTGCGGCCACCGGAAGCCGCATGCTGATTATAATTCCACTTTGCTCAACCTGCCGCCATTTCTGCGCCACCCCCGCCCGGATCGTTGCGTTTCAACATAAAAGCAAGAAAGAACATAATTGCTGCGCCCACCGCCAGAACCATGAAGGTATCGATGTACGCAAGACTCGCTGCGTGCCTCTGCACCTCTTGATAGATTCTGGCATAGGCCTGCCCGCGCGCCTCATGGACGCCCAATCCAGAGTGCGCCAGTTGCTGGGTCAACCCATTTAAGGAATTTTGAAAATTAGGATTGTCCGGCCTGGCGAAGCCGCCAAGAATCTCCTGGTGGAATTGCGAGCGCCTGGCAATCAGCGTGGTGACCAGCGACGTTCCCACGCTGCTGCCCATATTGCGCATAAAATTGACGATACCCGCGACGGAGTTGTTTTTTTCTGGCGCGATCCCCACGTAGGCGACCAAGGTAATGGGCACAAACAAAAACCCCAAACCAATAACCTGAGCGATGCGCAGCCACACTGCAGCATTAAAGCTGATCGTCAAATCGATGCGTTTGGTGGAGTAATACATGGCGATGGACAATGCCAGCCAGCCACAGGCGATCAAGTAGCGCGCCTGCACTTTGGTCGTAAGTTTACCCATGACCGGCATCTCAAACAACAACACGAGCCCGCCGGCGGAAAGCGCCAGCCCCGCCAGCTGCGAAGTGTAGCCGACCAGAGTCTGGAGAAACTGCGGCATCAGGACCAGGGCACTAAACAGCAGGATTCCGAGCGTGAACATCATCAAGTTCGCGCTCGCAAAATTGAAACTCTTGAACATGCGCACATCGATGATTGGCGCCTTTTGAAACCATTCCCAAATCACCAGAGAGATCAGCGACAGTGTTGAGACGATCACCAACGTGGTGATGAACCGTGAGCCGAACCAATCATCCTCCTGGCCTTTATCGAGCAAAATCTGCAATGCGCCGACGCCCATAGTCAGAAGAGCTATTCCGATATAGTCCAGCTTGACGCCTGCCGCCTTGATTTTGGCTAAGTACGGTGGATCTTCAACAAAACGACGCACCAAAAACCAGGTGGCCACTCCAACCGGAAGATTAATAAAAAAGATCCAGCGCCAAGAGTAGTTGAAGGTAATCCATCCTCCCAGCGTTGGCCCGATGGTGGGCGCCATGATCGCGGTGATGCCGTACAGTGCGAACGCCAAACCGCGCTGCTGAGGCGGGAAAGTGTCAGCCAGAATGGCTTGCGCCATGGGCTGCAACCCGCCGCCTCCCGCGCCTTGCAAAACCCGAAACAGCAGGAGAAAACCAAGGCTCGGAGCTATTCCGCACAGCAGGGAACTCACCGTAAACACACCTAAACACGCCATGAAAAAACGCTTCCGTCCGATTGCGCCTGCGAGCCAACCACTGATAGGCAGAATGATAGCGTTCGAAACGAGGTAAGAAGTCAGCACCCAGGTGCTTTGATCGTTGCTGGCGCCCAGGTTCCCGGCCATATACGGCAGCGCCACGTTGGCGATGCTGGTGTCCAGAACCTCCATGAACGCGGCCAGCGCCACAACCACGGCAATCAGCCACGGATTGTAACTAGGCCGCCAGACATCCTGATCCATCGTGAGCGCAGCGGTACTCATTGAAGATATACGTCAGGAACCACGTTCATCCCCGGCCGCAGCAGATGATCGCGATTTTCTCCCTGCTCTAGAATTATTTTCACTGGAATTCTCTGCACGATTTTCACGTAATTGCCGGTGGCATTTTCCGGTGGGAGCAAACTGAACGTCGGGCCGGTCGCGCCCGCGATGCTGTCCACGTGCCCGTTCAGGCTTCGCCCACTGGCATCAACATGAATTTTGGCTTTGTCACCAACTCGCATGCGCCGCAGTTGTGTCTCTTTAAAATTGGCGGTGATCCAGATTTCATCCAGAGGTACGACAGTGAGCAGTTGCTGCCCGGCCTGAACATTCAGTCCCACCACTACCGACTTATTCACCTCGCCGCTGACCGGGGCAATTATCTTCGTGTACTGCAGGTTTAACTGTGCTTGTTCGAGCAGCGCTCGTTTTTCTTCCACATCCGCTATTGCCGCGCGAGCGCGCGCCCGGGTTGACGATACTTGCTGCGGGCCGGTCTCGGCGGACTGATGATTGGCCTGCGCCTCCACCAAACGGCTTTGCGCTTGCGTTACGAATTGCTGTGCGGCGGACTCGTTCGCGCGAGCCGCAGCCACCGCAGCGGTACTTGCTCTGGCTGAAGCGACGGCTGTGTCGTAAACCTGCTGCGCAATTTCACGTTTGTCCACCAGCAGCTTATAGCGCTGTAAATCTTGTTGCACTCGCACATCGTTAGCCTCAGCCTGCTCTACTTGCGCGCGCGCGGCAGTCAGTTGCCGCTCGGCCGCAATGATGCCCGCTTGGCTGTTTTCAATTCCCGATGCGGTGGATCGCAGTTGACTGGAGGTGTTCGTGGATGTGATCGGTACCGTTATATTCAACGATTGCGCGGTAGCTTCCGCATTGGCCAGATTGGCCTGTGCCTGGGCGACTACGACCTCATAGTCCTTTGGGTCGATCTCAACGAGCACCGTACCCTGCTGCACCCATTGGTTGTCGTCGACGTTCACTTTTACTACATAGCCAGAAACCCGGGCGCTCACAGGATAGAGGTGCACATCCACTTGCGCGTCGTCGGTCGATTCATAGGTGCGCAGGTAGCGCCACAGGAAAAATCCCCCAACCAAAACAACTAAGATCACCACAACCAGAATTACAGTCCGGTTGGGCTTCTTTGGAGCCGTGTAAGGGCGAGATGTACTCTTGCTACTCCCCGATGAGGGCGTATTGACGGTTGATCGGGATTCCGTCTCTGGCACCGAGCGAGGTGAATTCTCTTCCGTCATATTCATTTTCCTCTGAAATATTCTTTTACCCCTGCTTCAGCCATACCGATAGCGCGTGCCAGAGAGATTTTTGCGTAATTGTAGCTATAGAGACTGGAGATGTACTGTTCGTGCGCCGCAGCCACTGCTTCCTGCGATTGCACCACTTCTACGGTATCGGCGACACCCGCCGTGAAGCGATCACGAGACTGCACCAGCGTCTCTTCCGATAAATCGATATTGCTACGCGCAACATTGACCTGTTCTGCTGACGACTCGAGATTCAGCAACGCAATGCGAACATCGGCGTCAATTTGCGCGCGTAGGTTATCCAGGCGGTCCCGGCTTTGCTCCAGTCTGGCATCGGCTTGTAAAACATCGCCATGAACTGAGCCGCCCTGAAAAATCGGAATAGTCAGCGTCCCGCGCACGTCGTACACCGGCGTGGCTGTTGAGGGATGCGAGCCGGCCGCGCCATAATTAGCATTGAATGAAAGTGACGGCAGATAGCCCGCCGTGGCAGCGCTGCGGGAAAATTGCGCCGCTCGCACCTCAGCCATGGCGCTTTTATAATCGGAGCGCGAATCGTAGGCACGTTTCAGAGCTTCGTCAACGGTGACGCTCGCGATCGGCTGGTACGGCGATTTGTCGGTTAGTTCGAATTGCTGTCCGGGGGCCAGGCCAATCACTCTCGCAACGGTAAGCTTCTGGATGGCCAGGTCGTTCCTGGCTTGAATGAGTTGCTGCTGTCGAGTCTGCAACTCTACTTTGGCTCGTAAGCCGTCGATGGCTGGCGATGTGCCTGAATTCACTTGATCGGTGGCTTGATCGAATAGCGCTTGCGCCGTCTTGACCTGCGCTTCCGATGTTTCAACACGCGCCTCATCCGCTATAGCTTGCAGATATACGAAGCCCACAGCGAGCACCACGAGATCGCGAGCGTCCTTGTAGGAGTATTCCGCGGATTTGACACTCTGGGTGGCTGCGCGCGTGGCGTTGATCGACTTCCAATCAAACACCGACTGCGTCACAGTGGCACGCGAATCAAAATAAGAGAAAGGCCCTACGGCTGCCGGGATATTGGTGACCCCGGGTAGACTGGTAAGGCCCAGTTCGCCCAGATTGATTTTTGACATAGCCACATACGGCGACACCTCTGCGTGCGGTAAGAGCGCGCTTAATTGCTCCCACCGCTGTCCACGAGCGGAGCGAATGTCAGTATTGGATAGCAGCAGCCCAAGATTCTGCTTCAATCCGCGGTCGATAGCTTCCTGCAGCGAGAGTGATATGACACCAGGAACAAGCTTTGTAGGGACGGACCCCGAGAATGAACTGCCTGCAGGTGTTCCCGTTGAAGTTGTGCCCGGCGAGCTTGAGCCCGGAATTGTCGGACTCGGTGCCGGCGCTTGCGCCTGGGCGATCGGCGAATAGGACCATAGAACTCCGGCCAGCAGGAACGTGCACCCTGATTTATAAATAGTCCTCAAGGCCGTCTCCTTTGCTCAAGGTTTTTGACGCCGCGGGAGCAACATCCTATTCCCACTCGTCATCCCTAACAATGGCTATCTGCGGCGAAACCTTGGATGCTTTTAACGAGCACTAGGAGGCAGCTTTAGTTCACTTTTACGCGAGGGGGGATTTGGAAGATACGATAATGGAGAACATCTGAACTACTTGATCCACACGTTGTCATCGGGAAATCGGCTCCACAACTAAAACCTCCCTGACATCAAGACGGACCAACCAAACGAGCATAGTCGCCACAATTAGATCGCGACACCTGTTATGTAATGCGATCAGCGTCACTCGGAAGCATCGCCTGTTGCTCCTTCAAGGTACAGCCGCTAATTCTCAGCCTCATCATTTGCGCACACAAATTCAGGATGCGCGCCGCCGCAATCGGTGCCCGCAATCCACGGTCATGAATGTTGGATACGAGGTTTCGATTCGCGTCAGAATGCGAACGGCCGGGCTGGTACGCCATATATGCCGACATACTTTCTGCGGAAGCAAGGCCGGGGCGCTCGCCAATTAAAAGAATAGCGACCTGCGGCTTCAGTAATTCGCCAATCTCATTCAGAATTCCGACACGGCAGTGACGAATAACAAATGTCTGTCCAATGCTCCAGCGCGATTTCCTGGCGCCTTCAACAAGCAAGGGTAGCAACTGGGGGACTTGCCTTTGAACCGCAAGTACCGATAACCCGTCACCGATCGCGATCTGAATATCGTTGTCGGGTAAACAGCGCTTTAAAATTTCGGCGCGCGACTCCTCGCTGAATTCGCGTCCAAGAGCCGGACGCGCCAGATATTCCAATTTGTTGGATGCCCGCGTGCTAACTTCAAACAACTTCCACTCTTCGATAAATTCAGAGTCGAAGTCCGTTTTCAGGTCCAATTCAGCGCGGACCGCATCTCGCGCCTTTGCGTGATCTTCACGCAATTGAAGTTGTGTTTCGGTTCGATACGCAGCTCCCGCCCGCCCAGCAAGCAGCCTCGCCGGCGTGTGCATTTTAATTCTGCGCACAATGTCGTTTGAATCAGCATTCAAAGCCAATTTGTTGAACCGGCCATCCATTTAACGAATGTCCTCGACCGACCAATCCAACCCTTTCATCAGTTGACGCTGCGCTGACTCATTGAGCTTCGCAGGTTCGCCGCCGTGATAAATTCCAGACTCTTCGAGCCACCTCAAAAATTCCGGTGCTGGACGCATATTGAAAATCCTTCTCACTCCAATCGCGTCGTGATAGCTCGTGGATTGATAGTTGAGCATCACGTCGTCGCCGCATGGAACTCCCATGAAGTAGTTGCAGCCGGCCGCTCCCAGCAGCAATAGAAGATTGTCCACGGAATTTTGGTCCGCTTCTGCATGGTTCGTATAGCAGACATCGCACCCCATCGGGAGACCCAGAAGCTTGCCCATGAAGTGATCTTCGAGCCCCGCACGAATAATCTGGCGCTCGTCGAAAAGATACTCAGGCCCGATAAATCCCACAACGCTGTTCACCAAAAAAGGGTCAAATGCGCGCGCCACGCCATACGCGCGCGCTTCTAAGGTGACCTGGTCTACTCCGCAGTGAGCCTCCGTAGATAGTGCGCTTCCTTGGCCGGTCTCGAAATACATCACATTTTCACCCTTCCAGGAAACATCTTGACGCTGCCGATGGTGCTCGATGATGCGATCTCGGCCTTCTGACAACATTTCCAGAGTAATGCCGAAACTTCGATTCGTGCCTTCGGTTCCACCGACGGATTGGAACAACAGATCTATCGGTGCGCCCCGGTCGAGCGCGGCCAGTTGCGTGGAAATGTGCGCAAGGCAACACGTTTGCGTAGGTATCTTGTACATACTCACGAGGCGGTTTAGTGCGCGCAGGATTGCCCCGGTGCTATCCACCCCGTCCGATGCAGGGTTCACTCCGATCACCGCGTCTCCACAGCCGTACAGTAAACCTTCAAAAGCCGACAAAAGGATCCCGGCGATATCATCGGTAGGGTGATTCGGCTGAATACGTATCCCCAGAACTCCGCGCTCACCCATGGTGTTTCGACAGCGCGTCACATTCCGTATCTTGGCAGCGGCTAGAACCAGATCCTTATTACTCATGATTTTCGTTACCGCGGCCGCTATTTCAGGGATTATCGCGTGTTGAATCCTCTTGAGTTCCGCCTCGCCTGTCCCATCGTCGAGAAGAAATTCGCGGAACTCGCCCACCGTGCTGCTTTTAATCGGCATGAAAGCTTCCCGATCGAAGGATTCCAGAATCAATTTACTTACGTCGTCATCGGCAGGATCTATTAGCGGCTGCCGCACGATTTCATCGAGCGACAAATCCGCGAGCTTGCGCTTTGCGGCAATCCTTTCCCGTTCTGATCCCGCAGCGATCCCCGCCAATTGATCGCCAGACTTTTCCTCGTTTGCTTTGGCAAACAGCTCTCGCAAGTCACGAAAGGAAAATTGCTCAGGCATAAAGCGCATTGTAGCCTAGTGCCCATTCGGGGAGGTGTTAACGTCTGTGGCCCTAGCGAGATATCGAGCGTCCCCGGGACACCAAGCAGATAGGCGTCATGAAATATCGAAAATCTCAAATCTGCGGATATTTGCCCGCTTCTGCGAAGACCCAAAACGGGAAAACGCATAGTGTGAACGCAATAAATTGCTAGCGCGTGGACAACGCAAAAAACTATCCGAAGTCTGCACCGCTTTTCGCAAACAACCGCTTGACACAGGAGCGGATGGAAAGTACGTTGGCTTCAATATTTTTGCTGAGCAGCTTGTGTGTTTTGGCTAAGCGGTGCTCGAGACAAGGTTCGGGAACCAAGTGCTCGACCGTTATTCTTAGTCGATACGTGTTCTCAGCGTCGGGGAATAGCAAGAGTCTCAATTTCTGCATCGTCATCCGGTACTTAACCGTGACGAGAGCGTCTTTTGAGGGGGGCGTGGGGAATGGGTAAGCGATTCTATTTTGTGGTGGCTTTTATTCTGGGCGTGATGTGTTGTGCACAACTGGCCCATGCGCAGGCCACAGGCAGTTTTCAGGGCGTCGTAACAGACAAATCTGGATCAGCAATTTCCGGGGCCAGGGTCACTGTCACTTCGCAAGCGACCGGCACATCCCGCGACGCCGTCACGGATGATGCCGGCCACTACACCATTAATTTGTTGCCGGTCTCCGTCTATACGGTTCGCGTGGAATACCAGGGCTTTCAGCCGGTCGAGACCAAGGATGTAAAACTCCAGGTAGATGAGCAACGAGAATTGGATTTTGCCTTGTCGCCGTCTTCCGTCAGTACGTCCGTCGAAGTTGTTGCTTCGGAAGTAGCCGTGGAGACCTCCAGCCCTTCGCTCGGCCAGGTGATCACGTCACAGGAGGTTGCCCAGCTACCTCTGAACGGGCGCGACTTCGTGCAGCTTGCCACCCTCACTTCCGGCGCTACCGCGGAGACCAATCCCAACAGCTTTTTCACGCAAGCTGCGAGCAGTGAGGTTGCGGCACGGGGCTCCTTCTCGCTTTCCGTCGGTGGCTCCCGTCCGAACAGCACGGATTGGATTCTGGACGGAGCGGACAACAACGAATTGACCGCCGGCGGTATCGGAACTTTTTCCTCGATCGATGACATTCAGGAATTTAAGGTTTTGACCTACAACTACTCCGCACAATATGGCAGCCGCGCCGGTCCTACCGTACTTGTCACCACGAAATCCGGCACCAACGACTTCCACGGCTCGCTATTCGAGTTTTTTCGCAACACCGCGCTCGATGCAAAGAGCTTTTTCGCCCCCGCAGCGGAAAAGTTCAATTTGAACCAGTTTGGAGGTTCCCTAGGCGGGCCGATTCGAAAGAACAAGACCTTCTTCTTCCTCGACGGCGAGCAAAAGGATCAGCTTCACGGCATCACCTTTACGGGCTTGGTGCCCGGCGCGGCAATGCACACCAGCGCCACGCAGCCCTATGCGGATTTCAGCTCCGACCCCTTCGGGAATCCGGTTTCCCCCACCTCAATCACCAACCCCTACACGGGTGGTACCCCCTTCCAGTGCAAC
>JAUTXJ010000408.1 GCA_030838075.1 Acidobacteriaceae bacterium | reverse complement strand
TTTCGGAAAGCTCACCATGCGGCAAGTCGATTTAATGATGGTCGATCTCTCCAATAACGCCTGGTTCGATCTGGACCTCAACAACTATCAGGACCAGCTTGTGAATGGCTACACCAGGATGACTCCGGAGGCGGGTCTGCAAATTTTCATGCCCAGCCTGGACCAGATTCCCGCGGAAAAGAAGAACCACAGCATCAGCATGGAGTGGCTGAAGCACCGCAACCTCCCGCCCCCCGCCGATATCACTTCGCGCTGAAGCCGTTCAGAAGCGAATCCGCGCCGCGCTTGCAATCGGCTCGGTTGCCGCCATTGGAAACCGCTTGTTACACTTGGATAGTGCGCTTGATGGAATCTGTTTCCGCTAACATCGACCCAAAGACCCCACGGAACCAACCCGTATCGTATTTCTGATTTAGTTTGTCTAGAGCGACTGCAACACCGCAGTGAGAGTGCGCACGAGGAGAGCAGTATGGCCGGATTCGCCGGAGTGGATTACATCGATTTTGATTCGCAACTGAATGACGAAGAAAAACTGGTGCGCCAAACCGCACGGCAATTCGTCGACAACGAAGTGATCCCCATTATCGAAAAACACAGCCGTGAAGGCACCTTCCCCAAGCATCTGGTGCCGCAATTGGGCGAGCTCGGATTTTTTGGCGCTAACCTGGAAGGTTACGGCTGCGCCGGCATGTCCAACGTCGCCTACGGATTAGTTACTCAGGAGCTGGAGCGCGGCGACTCCGGGCTGCGCAGTTTCGTCTCCGTGCAAAGCGCGCTGGTGATGTATCCAATCTATGCCTACGGCTCCGATGCGCAGAAAGATAAATGGCTGCCGTTGTTACAGCAGGGCAAAGCCATCGGCTGTTTTGGACTGACCGAACCGCAGTTCGGTTCGAATCCCGGCGGCATGTTGACCCACGCGGTAAAAAAAGACCACAGTTACATTTTAAACGGCGAAAAAATGTGGATTACCAGTGGTTCCATCGCGGACGTCGCGGTCGTCTGGGCCAAGTGCGAAGACAAAAAAATCCGCGGCTTCTTGGTCGAGAAGGATCGCCCCGGATTTAAAACGTGGGATGTGCACGGAAAATGGTCCCTTCGCGCTTCCGTCACCTCAGGACTCTCATTCACCGATTGCGAAATTCCCGAAGAAAATCTCCTCCCCAAAGTGTCCGGCTTGAAAGGCCCCTTGGGCTGTCTGAACCAAGCCCGCTATGGAATCGGCTGGGGCGCCTTGGGAGCCGCTATGGCCTGCTACGACACCGCGCTGCAATATGCGAAAACTCGCAAGCAATTTGCGAATAAACCAATCGCCAGTCATCAACTGGTGCAGGAAAAACTCGCTTGGATGATTACCGAAATCGTGAAGGGCCAACTCCTCGCCCTGCATGTTGGCCGGCTGAAAGACACTGGCAAAGTCGATCCCGCGCACATCTCCATGTTGAAAATGAACAATGTCGCCATCGCGCTCGAAACCGCCCGCAAAGCACGCGACATCCTCGGCGCCAACGGTATCGTCGACGATTACCCCATAATGCGCCACATGAACAATCTCGAAAGTGTATCCACCTATGAAGGCACCAACGACATCCACAAGCTGGTCATCGGCGAGCGCATCACCGGCATCCCTGCATTCATTTAGCTCTCTCTGCGGGAGCGCCACCGGCAAACTTGTGCCCTGCCGCATAACAGTTGTGTTATAGCAACGTCTCGACGGAGCAAAGGTCGACTGTAGTCCGCGCTTGCCCTATCATTAGCCCCGTTCAGTAGCCCTGCAGCATTCGGAGATCATCCATGGAAGCGCAGCTCAGTCTCGAATTTCTCCGCGTCGTCGAAACCGCCGCCATCGCCGCCGCACGCACCATGGGTTTTGGCGATGGGCACAAAGCCGACGAAATCACCGTGGAAGCCATGCGCAAAACCATGGACTCCGTGCAGATGGACGGCACCATCGTCATCGGCGAAGGCGAACGCGATGAAGCCCCAATGCTCTACATCGGCGAGAAGGTCGGCTTGGCCACTCATGCGCCTAAAGCTCTGTTCCCGCAAGTGGACATCGCCGTCGATCCGCTCGAAGGCACCAATCTGTGCGCCACCGGCGCTCCCAATGCCATCGTAGTCCTGGCCGCCAGTGAACGCGGAGGCTTGCTTCATGCCCCCGATCTTTACATGGAAAAAATTGTTGTCGGGCCGTCCTGCAAAGGTGCCGTCGATCTCGACGCGCCGGTCGCCACCAACTTGAAAGCCATCGCGAAGCGTCTGGCTCGCGACGTGGAAGATCTCGTGGTGATCGTACTCGATCGCCCACGCCATGAAAAATTAATCGCCGATATTCGCGCCGCCGGAGCCCGCATCCGTTTGATTGGCGATGGCGATCTCTCCGCGGGAATATCCGCGGCGGTGATTGGAACCGGCGTCCATGCGGTCATGGGTATAGGCGGCGCGCCCGAAGGTGTATTGACTGCCGCAGCTTTACGCTGTTTGAACGGCGAAATTGTGGCTCGCCTAGTCGTTAGCAAGCCCGAGCATCAAGAGCGCCTGGCCAAAATGGGCGTTAAAGATCCCAAGCGCATTTACCGTACGGAAAACCTGGCGCCAGGTAAGAAAATGATTTTCGCGTGTACCGGCGTGACCGACGGCAACCTCCTGCGCGGAGTGCGTTTCTTTGGCGAAGGCATCCGCACCCACTCGATGATCCTAACTCTGGACGATCGCCAGGTCCGCTTCGTAGATTCCGTCCATCTAGAAAAGCGTTCAGACATCAAGGTTCGATTCAACTAGCTTCGACTAAACATAAGAAACGCGGAGGGTGCCCCATCCTTGCGGTTTTTGCAAGGTTGGGTCCGGAGGGTCAACCCCAAAAGAAAGACGACAAATCTGAAGCGGGTTCAAATATTCGTCGAATTTTATTGGGGCTCGTTTGAAAAACTACTCGTGATTCTTTGTGATCGCCAGAAAAACCTGATCGTCAACGGCCACCGAGCGCGTAAACAATGTCGTCGTCTGCCCCGCAAGCGCGACGCTCGTACCGTTTGCACCCATAGCTGGTCCCGCAGGTTTTGTAACAGATGCTGTCCCATCCCCAGGCTGCAACGAAATACGAGAAGTAGTGGGCGTACAACCAGAAGCCCCCACACAAGTGTCGCGCACAAAAACCTGACGGTACCCGCTATTTTGCGCACCGCTCGCAGCGCCCGGCTGTTGTGCCGTCTGACTCTTGGTTACCGCCAGGAACGTCACAAACCTGCCGGAAGCGCTGATCGACGGCAGCAAACTTTCCGTGCCCGTCAGAGCACCATTCGAATCTACCGAAACAATCTGTGTCGAAGGCGAGCAACTCCCTTCGGCGCCTGCGCACGTGTCCCGCAAATAAATTTGATGGCCCGCGGGCGCATTTTCTACCAGATTGGTCGCTGCGGAGCTGAACGCCACATACCGTTCATTCGCCGAAATCGACGGCGAGTTGCTGTCGTCGTTTGCAGCGCTGCCGTCAGACGCAGCTGAGAGCAAAGTGGTTTGCGCTTTGCATCCGCTGGCAACTCCTTCACACGTATCGCGCACAAAAACCTGCGTATGCCCATTCTCCGAAGCCGTGTATGCCACGTACCGCCCATCCGCGCTCACCGAGGGAGTTTCTTCCGCCACCGTTTGTGAGGCCGCATGCGTTACCGCGCCACTGGCGGCGGTAATCGTGAATGTCTGCGCCCCGCTCGGTCCGCCACCACCACTCGACGGGTTGGGCGTGCCGCCGGGCGGAGTTGTTTGGGGTACAGGCGGATTGAAAACCGTCACCATCGCCGTTCCCGCGGCGGAAATAAGCGAGCCCGGCACCGTCGCCTTGATATCTGTCGCCGTAACGCTGGTGGTCGCTAAAGTTGTTTGCGTCGTCCCCGCGGTCCAGTGAACCTGCGAGACCTGCGTTGGATCCGACGACGTAATGAAGTTTGTCCCTTGCAGATCCAAAGTCAAATTCGTACACGAAGTTCCGCACGCCGCGGTCGTTGCTGGCGTTATCGACGTCAGCGTAGGAATCGGATTTGGCGGCGCGTTAATGATGAAGCTGACTGGATTAGACAGCCCGTTGTTGCCCGCTCCTGAAAATGGATTTTGCGTAATTACCGTAGCTGTGCCGGGTTTACTGACCAACGAAGCCGGCACTACCGCCGTCACCAGAGTCACGACCGTGCCACTAGAATCGAGTGTCACCGTGGTATTCAGTTTTTGTCCGTTCCAGGTGACGTATGTTTGCTTCACAAATCCGCCGCCGTGAATAGTAAGCGTGAAATCCGGGCTGCCCGCGCTGATGGTCGAAGGCGACAAAAACGCGACTATTGCTCCGGTATTACTTTGAAATGTATTGCCGTAACTATTGCAGCCCGCGGCTGCTATGACCGATATCAGTGCGACAGCCAGGGCTGTCCAGGACCGCTTCATGAGACTCCTTCATCGCTGCAAACTCAACCAGGCAGACACCGGAATCAAGTTCGACACCAGCGAACCGCGTAATCGCCGCAGCCCACCATGGGCGTGCAGCCAATTTGCTTTTGGGATGTGATGCCGATTCCCCGCCACGCGTTGACTATCGCTCCATGCACCGCCCAATCAAGCAAGGCGCAGGGCCAATTCGGTCGCAGCCACGCGAGGAAAGCCGCGCACGACCCTCCATGATTATCACCGTCCGCACGATAAGGTCAATGCGGCCCCACCGTCTCGTCACTACTCGCAGCGCCGTTCCAGTGTCCATTTGAGTCAGAATTACGCGTTACACTAGGGGATATCATGACTAAGTTAAAGCCAATCCACCCGGGAGAGATACTTCGTGAGGAATTTATGATCCCCTTCGGACTCAATCCTAACAAGCTGGCTCTGGCTTTAAGGGTAGCGCCGCCCAACGTGTACGACATAGTTCGTGAGCGGCGGGGGATTTCCTCTGAGATGGCGCTTAGGTTGTCGCGATACTTCGGTACAACCCCGGAATTCTGGATTAATCTCCAATCCCATTATGAGCTTGGCCTATCAAGACAAGAAGTTGAGAGCAAAATTAACCACGAAGTGGAACCCATGACCGCTTAGTTGTGGGCAGCTTTCGACGCTGTGGCATTTATTCAGAACCCTGCTCGCATTACGCTCCGTCCGCAGCGGGCATTTCTGCGCGCCAATCGTCCGGCGGCTCTTTGATTGTAGGAGCCGCGCCGCCCATTTGCTATCCTCTGCGGACCGATGACGCCGCCACAGAAATCCCCTCCGACAAAGGGAGCAACTGAAGGCACGACTTCAACACAAGCCAGTACGACGCAACAGGATCCCGGCTTGGTCCGCGGCCTCGGCCTCAAAGAAGCCGTCGCCTTGAACATGATCGACATGATCGGCATTGGCCCCTTCGTAGTGAGTCCTCTGGTCATCCGCGCGATGGGTGGACCCCAAGCTTTGCTCGCCTGGACTGCCGGCGCCGTGCTCGCGTTGCTCGATGGTTTCGTCTGGTCAGAGTTGGGCGCGGCTCTTCCGCGGGCTGGCGGCAGTTATGTTTTTTTGCGCGAAGCCTACGGCCCCGAAAAATGGGGACGCCTCATGTCCTTCCTCTTCGTGTGGCAAACCCT
>JAUTXJ010000403.1 GCA_030838075.1 Acidobacteriaceae bacterium | reverse complement strand
CTGGAACGCAAGTTCGGCGACGAATACCGGCGCTACCAGGCGAAGGTCCCACGGTATTTGTGGCGATTCTGAGACTGGGTCACGACGCGCGGCTCGCGAGGGGAGGTTGGCCGGGACCGCTACGCTGCCGTTTCGTTCGAAGCCCGGCCGTTAACCTTCGATCGCGCCGGCAATTAATCCGCGACGCCAGTATTTCCCCAAAACGATGAAGGCGACCAGCAGCGGCAGTACGCTGACCAGCGAGCCCAAAGCGATCAGATTGTAGATTTACCGCGAAACCCCGGGAAACCCAAGATTTCCAGCCAAAGCTCTTGGGGAACTTTTCACTGATACCAGGGTTATACCAGATCCGGAGTTCAAGTCATTCGATTTGCAGACTCTTCGCACCGTACATCTGGATATGGACCAGGACCACGCAGACACAACGAGCAATTCAAAATTCTATCCAAGGAGCTAAGAGCCCTGGATCGGCCTCTAGTCATCATGGAAACGGGGTTCACGACATGATATTCAGACCGACACCAATGGCGCTTCTATGAAGCCGAGTTTGTCAAGACCCGCTGTGAAAATAGTCTTTGTTTTATTTTTTGTTCGTTTTTACCGACATCGGACAACAACTCACACCTGTTTGGCTTTGGTGCTTGATCATTGCGGCGGCGTTTACGCCGCAAATAATCAAACGCCAAAGTCAGTTACTCTTTTGAGCGCGCAACGTAGTTGGTTCAAGTCGAACAACGGAATAAATGGCAGGGGCCCGCCGGAGGCGGGAAGGATGCCGTTTATGCCGGCTGTGAGATTGAACCAACGGAGTGGAGGCGCTACCCGAAGCGAGATCCGCTTTTCAGCTATGGCTTTTCTCCGATTCGCTTCCTCCTTTTCCTGTCTTCGCCTGTTCTGCAGTTCAATCTTTTGGCCCTCTCAACGTCTGCTGTCCGTACGCGAGCAATGTGCTCGGTTTAAGCTTCTATCCGCTGGAGCAGGCTCCAAACATGGTGATTTATGCAATGAGCAAATCAGGGACAGCAACGAGCGGTCTAATCTAAGTTGCGGGTTTTGTTCGCCCAAGCGCCATTTCAGACGCGCTCCGTTGCTGCCAAAAAATTCATCTGCGGACTAGCGGTGCAAATTCAGTGGCCTCCTCTCCTTCTTCGGAAAGGTGAGCTCTCTCTTATTTGGCGGAGTGCATAATCAAACCTAGTTTTTCAGGGGTGGTTTGTCCGGTGGATAAACGCCATAAATCAATCGCTAAACGCCGTGCTGCTTGAACGACTAAGCGCTTCCTGGCGCGTTTGCCTTTGACCAAGCCACTCGCTAAGCGACGCACCGGTGGATACTGCGGTTGCCAGATCATCAGGCGCCACACCATCTCCACCAAAGTCCAGCGCACAATCCCGATCCCACAGCGGTTGATCGAGCCCTCTTTGCCGCGACCATCGCTTTGATGAATCCCAGGACATAGACCCGTCATGCTGGCCACTTGGCGCCGATTGGTAAAGCGCTCGAAACCTCTCATCTCGTATTCGAGGACCGCTGCGCTATAGGCCCCGACTCCTTTGGGGAGAATCGCCGGAGCAAGCGCGGCGATCCGCTCCCGCAACCCGCCTTGCTCCTCATCAGTGCTCAATATTTTGTTTCGCCAACCGATCAGCTGTTCCTTCATCCAGTCCTTGAGCCGAGGATCGCTCTGGACTGCTAGCCACCCCTCACCGTGCCACCATCGGCCATGGACTTCGATGCCTTGAGCACACAGCAAGCCTTTGCCTCGAGCCTCACAGCGGCCCCGGTCGGCCATAATCTGGCGATGATAACGGATCAGTGCTCGCTTCTCCTCTTGTTCTTCGGTTGGCACCGCCACCACACTCAAGGCTTTATCCTGACCACGCAGATAGCGATCCAGGCAATCGCACAACTCCCCGGCATCGCGCTTATCAGTCTTTTGCTTCTTGCCTCCTTGACCCATCGCCTTGGGGGCCACCACCAGGTTTTTGACCCCTAACTTCACCAGCTCGCGGTGTAACCAGTAACAGCTGGCACCGGCTTCGTAACAGCTGTAGATCTGCCAGCCTTCTTGGAGCTTCTTCTGCACCCAGTTCAGAAAATCCACGTGCCCCATTTTCCCGGCGGACTTAATCCTGCCTCCGTCCTCCTGCATCGCCACCGTGACCTGCCGATAATGCACATCGAGGCCCAAATTCAGAACCCGATTGACATAGTTGACCAGACTTGCCTGGCTGATACCGTTGCCTGTAATTGTTTTATTCATAGGAGCCGACAATTTACAGCGAGTGCTGTTTGTTGTCGGCTCATGTCATCTAAAATAAGGTTGACGCGGGAGTCCCGGTGCAGGTAGGGCGAAGCTCCGCCTGAGCCGGGGCTTCCCGCGTCGCACTCGCCTGCAACGTCACCCCCCTAATCTTCCCCCTTCGGGCACAGGATCAAATGTCCAAGCTCCTTGGCGTTGGTCAGCGCTGGTTGCGGTTCCAAGAGAAGCGCGGGAAAGAACATGAGGTGCCGGTGCATTCGAAAGCCAGAGAAGCAATCGATCTATGGCTTGAAGGCTCCCGCCTAGCTTCAAATCCAGCTGCTCCACTCTTTCCCGCCTTCACCGAATACATGAATTCAGGTGGGACGATCGAGATCGCCCAGCAGATCGCTGGGCACGAAAGCTTTACCCGCAGAGAACCACGCTAAACACTTCAAAATAAAATTAGCACCCCTTAAAATGTCTGCTTTCAGATCAAGCCAGATTAAGTCAACTTTGCCGCGAATTCGTCTGCCAGGTACTGCTCGGCTACCGTCAAGTCGAACTTGTGAATCAGGTAATACGTGGATTTCCCTACTCCCTTGACCTC
>JAUTXJ010000379.1 GCA_030838075.1 Acidobacteriaceae bacterium | reverse complement strand
GGGTAACCGACAAGAGAGTGCTTCGATTGATCGGGGCGTTCTTGAAAGTGGGTGTGATGGAGAGTGGGCTGGTGAGTCCGGCGGAAGAAGGGACACCGCAAGGTGGACCACTCTCTCCGCTTCTATCGAACATCGTACTCGACGAACTCGACCGCGAACTCGAACGGCGTAGGCATCGCTTCGTAAGGTATGCGGATGACTGCAACATTTACGTCCGCAGCCGAGGAGCGGGGCAGCGAGTGATGACGAGTGTCACTCGTTTTCTCACACGCCGATTGAAGCTTAAAGTGAACGAGGCGAAGAGTGCAGTGGCTCGACCGGAAGAACGGAAATTCCTGGGGTTCAGCTTCAGTCGCCACAAGGAACCCAAGCGGCGCATCGCGCCGAAGGTCCTGCTGCGCTACAAGCAGAAAATCCGGGAGCTGACGCAACGGACACGAGGAATCGGCCTAGAACAGATGATGAAGGAACTCACCGCCTATTTACGAGGCTGGAAGAGCTACTTCGGCTTCTGTCAGACACTCTCGCTGCTGAAAGCTCTGGAGGAATGGATACGACGTCGGTTGCGATCCATGATCTGGAAGCAGTGGAAACGCGGAAAGCAGCGGTACGCGCAGTTGCGCCATCTCGGGATCAGTCGGGACCTCGCCGCACGAACGGCGGGCAGCCCACACGGCCCTTGGCATCTGGCGAACAGTCCGGCCCTGTCTTACGCGCTTCCCATCGCTTACTTCGACTCGCTTGGTCTCCCTCGCCTGTTTTGATGGCGATGCGTAACCCTCTGAACCGCCGTACGCGGACCCGCATCTACGGTGGTGTGGCAGGGGCGGACGGGTGACCGTCCCCCCTATGCCTATTTCCTGCACTTATTTAGATCGCCGCGAGCAAATTCTGCGCGAACGGCCATTCCTTGTCGATCCACTGGCCTTCGCAGCGGAACCCGGTATCGGCGGCCATTTCCAACACTTCTTCCGCTTTGTATTTGTGCGAACTTTCCGTCCAGATGGTTTCCTCTTGATTCAGGATCACCCGCAAACCCGCTGCGGGTATCTCCACGGCTTGCCTGCGCAAGGAACAGAGATGCATCTCGATGCGGCGTTCGCCCGCGTTCCAGTGCGCTTCATGACGGAAAGATTTAAGATCAAAATTCGCGCCCAGCTCTCGATTGATGCGCCCCAGAATGTTTAGATTGAACGCCGCCGTCACTCCCGCGGGATCGTCATACGCCAGAATCTGCGTTTGGATATCTTTTTCCAGGTCGGTGCCCAGCAGTAAAGCATCGCCCGGAAGTAAAGTTTCACGAAGTTCACGCAAAAAATTGCGCCCGGCATCGCGATCGAAATTCCCGACGGTGCTGCCCAAAAAGAGCACCAGCAAGTGATCCGCTTCTTTGCGGCGGTCCGCTACCGCGCGAAGCCCCTCCAGGTAAGGCCGTTCGTAGCCCACCACGCTTACCAGATCGATCTGCCCCATTTCTTTTTCGCACGCAGCCAAAGCCGACGGCGAAATCTCAATCGGGTAGTAATAGGTTTTCTGCCGCTGCGACAGCGCTTCCAGAATCCAGCGGGTTTTCTTTCCGGTGCCGCTGCCCAGCTCCGCAACTTGAAGGGGCGAAGGCAGTCGATTCACGATTTCGCGCGCATGGTTTTGCAGCAGCCGCGCATCCGCGCGCGTCAGGCCATATTCGGGCAACACGCAAATGGCCTCAAACAGCGCCGAGCCGAGTTCGTCGTACAAATATTTTGACGGTAGCTCGCGCTGTCCACCCTTGGTTAACCCCGCGCGAACTTCCGCGGCAAATTCCGATACGTGTCGAGTTGCTACGGTTTGGGTGGACATGAAGGACGCGTTCCTTTTGGGTTAGTCTTCTACGCAACGGAATGTTGCGTATACGTACGGATAGTGGCGCTGAAACCAGTTGCGAAATGACGGGCGCAACATGCAGGCAGCTGTGCGCGGTGAGCCGCCCTTCATCACGTAATGCTTACCGTCAAAAAAATTCGCCGAGTATCCAGGGTAGAAAGACATGGCCTTGAATCCCGGGAACGGTGCGAATTCCGTGCGCGTCCATTCCCATCCGTTGCCGACCAGGTCCTGCACATCAAAAGCGCTGGCTCCCGCCGGATGTGAGCCCACGGGTGATGGTTCCCAGGAATGAAAATCAAAATTGCCGTGGCGCTCGGTCGGAGCTTCATTCCCCCATGGATAGAATCGTTCCGTTCCGGAAGTTTTGGGGCTTCCATATGCCGCACGATGAAACTGCGCCTCGGTCGGCAATTTTCTTCCCAACCAAGTCGCGTAAGCAGTAGCTTCAGCGTGGCTCAGGTAAACTGGCCAGTCGCGCGGCAAGCGCACTTCGCCAAACATTCCGCGGTATAGCCACAAACTTCCGTCGCGTCTCCAGAACGCGGGATGTTCCACGTTGTTCGCGTTTTTCCAGTTCCAGGATTCGTCGTCCCACAAAGAGCGGTTTTTATAACCTCCGGCCTGGATGAATCGCAGATAATCCCCGTTGGGTACATTGCACTTCTCGATGGAAAACGCCGGAACGTCCACGTCGTGCGCTTCCATTTCGTTATCCCATCCGAATCCGTCCCCGGTTTCTTTGACCAAGCCCAAAGTAGCCCGGCCCGCGGGGATTTCAGCCAGGTCAGGCTTAACACGGGGCTTTAAGGCTTTTCTTGTAATCTGTTCGCCAATTTTTTTCTCGCTGGGCAAGCGATGCAGCATATACGCGAGAGTTTCGGCGTGCATGAAGCGGTGCTCGATGGCCACCTCGAGCATCGTTTTCAGTTGGGGATGGCCTTTATCCGGTTTGCTCAGCGCCTCGTTTATCGCTTCATCTAACTTGTCTCGCACGGCTGCAACATACGAGGTAATTTCATCGCGCTGCGGCCAGTCCGACGGAGTATCGGTGGGCAATCCACTGCCGACCGGATCGATGCCAAAAGAAAACAATTGATCGAAGGTGCGCTGGAAGGGCCTTAAGCCAAATGCTCTTTCGGCGAGAAGGTTCCAGTCAAACGCTTCCAGGTGCCCCACGTAGAAAATAATGCGATGCCGCTCGGAGATTGGGCGGTCGTACATGGACTCATTTTGCACAATCGCGAACAATTCATCAGTACGTGCTCGGGCGTCACTAATTCGCGCCGACAGATCATGACGCAAACGAACTGCGTTGGTTATCGTGCCCATAATTGGTCTCTGTTGTTACTCGCTTAGGTCATTTGACGAGCTCTGGAATCTTTCAGTGAATAGATTCCGTTGCGATGCGGGGAGTTAGATGCACTATGATATGCCCCCGATGCGGCCGGTCAATAGGACCCCGGGGAACGAGGCTCCCATCTCTTCAGCAATCGACGACCCTATCATCGAGTTTCAACAGGTGACATACAGCGTTAAGGGTAGGACCGCGCCCCTCATATCGCAGCTCTCCCTCGCGGTTAACTCCCGGGAAACATTAGTCTTACTGGGCCGCAGCGGAAGCGGGAAAACAACCCTCCTCCGGCTCATAAACCGAATGCTGGTACCTTCGTCCGGCGAGGTGGTAGTGGAAGGAAAGTCCACCGTCAATTGGGATGCGATCCGGTTGCGCCGTCACATCGGTTATGTCATTCAAGAGGCGGGATTGTTCCCCCATTTCACCGTGGCGGAAAATGTCGGTTTGGTTCCCAAGTTGGAGAAATGGGACCCGGCGCGTATTGAAAAGCGCACTGATGAATTATTGAAGATTGTAGGTTTGGACCCGAAGGAATTTGCTTCGCGGCGTCCTGCGCAACTCTCGGGCGGGCAGCGTCAACGCGTCGGTGTTGCCCGCGCCCTCGGTGCGGACCCATCCATCCTGCTTATGGACGAACCTTTTGGCGCGCTCGACCCGGTCACACGGTCGGAGTTGCAGCGCGAATTTTCCGCGCTCGCCCAGCGGTTGGGCAAAACGATTGTCTTCGTCACCCACGATCTGCGCGAAGCTCTGCTCCTAGCGTCGCGCATCGTGCTGCTGCAAAACGGCAGAATTGTGGCCAGCGCGGAGCCTCAGGAATTTCTGCGCATCGACCATCCGGAGGTGAAAGCGTTCAGCGCAACACTTCACGGGGTTCCGGGAGCGCCGGCATGACGCCCTGGAATTTCATGGTCACGCACCGCTCGGAAATCTGGAGCGCCACGCTGGACCACGTGGCGTTGGTTTTAATTGCGATGTCGATTGCCATTGTGATTGCCGTTCCGCTCGGCATGTTCATCGTGCAGCGCCCCGCGCTGCGCACGTTTTCACTTGGCCTGGCCAGCGTTTTTCAGACCATTCCCAGCTTGGCGTTATTTGGATTTTTGATTCCTATCCCATTTATCGGTGGCATCGGCCCGCGCACCGCCATTGTCGCGCTGGTGCTTTACGCGTTGCTGCCCATTCTCCGCAATACCTACGTAGGACTCTCCGGCATCGATC
Organism: Acidobacteriaceae bacterium; assembly: GCA_030838075.1. Taxonomy (GTDB): domain Bacteria; phylum Acidobacteriota; class Terriglobia; order Acidiferrales; family UBA7541; genus Acidiferrum. Next base: position 6,888 of record JAUTXJ010000379.1, on the reverse strand, counting down.
CGGCGGTGCTGGAAGCCGCGGAAGCTATGGGCATGACCGACACCCAAATTCTCACTCGAGTGCGTTTGCCGCTGGCTTTGGGAATTATTTTGGCCGGCATTCGCACCGCTACGGTAATTACCATTGGAGTCGCTACCATCGCTGCCGCGATTGGTGCCGGTGGTTTGGGCACGTTTATCTTTCGCGGAGTAGCAATGGTCAGCGATGCAGTGATCCTTGCAGGCGCAATTCCCGCGGCTTTGTTAGCGATCCTCGCCGACGTGTTGCTCGCGCTAGTTGAGCGGCGTCTGCGTATCCCATAATATTTAAGGCATCGCAGCCCAGCTGCGGGGGAGAATACTTGTCCTTCCACTTTAGTACTGCACATGAGAAATTAGTGGCTGATGCGCCGACTCTTTGCTTTAGTCCTTGTTGTAACGCTGGCGTTTCTCACTTCTTGTCACGCCCCAAAACCTCAAATCGTAATCGGCTCCAAATTTTTCACGGAACAGATTGTTCTCGCCGAATTGCTTGCGCAGCACATCGAAGCGCGCACCGGCATTCACGTGGCGCGCAAAACTAACCTGGGTGGCACTTTGCTGGTGCACAAAGCCATGCAAGCGGGCCAAGTCGACCTTTATGTCGAGTACACCGGTACCGCGCTCAACGCCGTGCTCAACGAGAGTCCGACCCGCGATTCGTCCGCCGTGTACCAACGAGTGAAGCAACTTTACGGCCAGCGTTTCAATTTTGAAGTCACCGAGCCGCTGGGGTTCGAAAATACCTTTGCGATGGTAATACGCGGTGACGGCGCGCAGCAGCTTCATCTTCAGCGCATGTCTGACCTCGTCCCAATTGCCCCCAGGTGGCGTATCGGCGTTGGCTTTGAATTCCTGGAGCGGTCAGATGGTTTTAAGGGCTGGAGCGAGCGCTACGGCTTGCATTTTGCCCAGCAACCCAGCGTGATGGATCTCGGCCTGATTTATCGTGCGCTGCAGGATCACAAAGTGGACATCGTGGCCGGCAACTCCACCGACGGCGTCATCGATTCGCTGCATCTGGTGATTCTGGAAGATGACCGCCATTATTTTCCGCCCTACGACGCGGTGCCAATCGTGCGGCGAGCGACACTGGAAAAATTTCCGCAACTTCGAGGCGCGTTGGCGGAGTTAGGCGGAAAAATCAGCGGACAAGACATGCGCCACCTCAACTACCTTGTCGATGGGGAGCAGCGCGACGTGGGCACGGTGGTGCGCGAGTATCGCCAATCTCACAACTTGTAACGAGAGGTGCTAAAGAAGTCGTGTCCGGCCTTGTCAATTGGGATCCGCATGTGGGTCGCGTTTGTACGCATGCAAACTTTAACGTTACTATTTCCAAATCGCATGACACGGTCATTTATCGGTGCATTGTTCTCGTTGTTCGCAAGCACTCTGCTGTGCGTTCCACGCGCCGCGTCGCAAACGAATGAGGGTTCCGTCTACGGCCCGCTGCCCGTTTTTGAATTCCACAGCGGCTTTTGGGTCAATCTTCATCACACCCTTTATCAGGAAGCAAAGTTCGGCGCTTCGCCCAACTCGCCGGTCGGTGCCGACGGCGACAAGACGCCTGGAAAAAACCGGCCCACGCTGAGATCTTCTCCCAGCACGAAGGCCGTTCTAACGCCCGCGGAACAGCGCGCCTGGAACGAAGCCATCAGCTATTACGCGGCCAACTATATCGACAAGGATTTGCTGTTCACCACCGAGTTGATCCTGATAAAAAATCAGCTCGGCGATTTCGACGGCTGCGATGAACTGTCTGGGAGAAAAAAAGAAACTTGCAACGCCGGCCTGCCTGCAAATTTGACCCATGTATTGGAGGAAGCCGCTCCCGTTTATCGCGCGCATCAATGGCCGGGCCACGATCTGGCCAATCGCCGCTGGGTGATGCGCGTCGCGCCGCTCGTACGCGAACAGGGGCTGGGGCTCTCACAACGGCTTGCGGATATTTATCAAACCAAGTGGCCCAAGGATAAAATCCGCGTTGACGTTTGCGCCTACGCCAATCGACAAGGCGCTTACACCACGCTTGATCCGCTGCGTGTCACCATTTCCAGCGTTGACCCGCGAAATCAAGACGCCGAAGCACTGGAAGTGCTTTTCCATGAAGCCTCGCACGGCATCGCCGAACCGGTACAACAGGCGATCATCCGGGAATGCCGCCAGCGCGAAAAAGGCATCCCGCGCGACCTGTGGCACGCGCTAATTTTCTACACCACCGGCGAAGTCATTCGCCCAGTCATCTCTTCCACCACCACCGACAGCGCCTCGGGTAAGGTCTCCACCACGAGCTACACTCCCTACGCCATTCGCGAAGGTATTTATCAGCGGGGCTGGGACGGATACTTCAAGCTGCTCACCCAATTCTGGCAACCATACCTCGACGGCAATTCCACATTTGACGACGCCATCGCCCGTCTGGTCTCCGCGCTATAAAAAACTGCTCCGATAATAAGTTTACCCGCGAAGTAATTTTAACAATTAGGCAAATCATCGGGAAATAACCGATTCGCTTACTTACAAGTGTGTTATTGGTTTTTGGCGAGGATTTTCATGAAGCAAGCATTGCCGTTACTGTGTCTGCATCTCGTCTTTTCGTTTCCAACTCGAGCGCAGCAGCCATCCAGCGTCGCGGATGCAAAACAACCAGACGCAGCAACCGAATCGCGAAAAGACGCCAATGTTTCCGCGGCGAAGCTTCCGATCCGGCGTGTTGTGCTCTACAAGAACGGAGTCGGTTACTTCGAGCATCTTGGGCATGTGCGTGGTAGCGAGAGCGTGCGCATCGATTTTACCAGCGCGCAACTAAATGACGTCTTGAAGTCGCTGACCGTTCTCGATCTTTCCGGAGGGCGCATCACTGGGGTGGAATACAACTCAGAAGCTCCGCTGGCGCGGAGGTTGACGACCTTGCGTTTGTCGCTCGGCGAACGTCCGACCATCGCGGAGTTTCTTGGATCACTCCGCGGAGCGCGATTGGAAGTTCGCAGTGGCAACGGGTCGGCGTTGACGGGAAGGCTTTTAAGCGTCGAACGCAAAACCCGCACTGGCGCGGGTCCTGGCTGGACTGTCGAGACGGATGAAATTTCCCTGATAACCGATAGCGGCGAGGTTCGCAGCGTGGATCTCAACTCGTCGACGAGCGTAAAAATCACGGAAAAAGATTTGCAGGTTGAAGTGGGCCGTTATCTGGGTCTCTTAGCTTCGTCGCGCGACCAGGACGTGCGTCGCATGGAGATATCCACGACAGGAACGGGCGAGCGCTCGCTATACGTCAGCTACATCAGTGAAGTGCCCATCTGGAAGACCACGTACCGCATCGTTTTGTCTTCGAAAGCGGACAAGAAGCCCTTACTGCAAGGCTGGGCGATTGTGGACAACACCGCGGGCGAAGATTGGGATGGCGTGGAACTTTCTTTAGTGGCGGGAGCGCCGCACTCCTTTATCCAGCAGCTTTCGGAACCATTTTACGGAAGACGCCCGGTCGTAGCGCTGCCGGAAAGCGTGCAACTTTCTCCCCAGACGCACGCGGCCATGCTCACGGGCCGAAACGGCCGTCTGAGCGGAATGGTGACGGATGCGATGGGAGGTGCGATCCCCGGAGCCGACGTACGTTTGATGGATGAAAACAACGCCGTGATCGCTACAACAAATACGGAGAGCGACGGGCAATTCACGTTCTCGGGAGTACCTCCAGGAACGTATCGCGTCGAAATGGAATCTTAGGATTCCGCAAAAATCTAATCACCGGACTTAACGTGACACCTGGCGAAAATCATATAAATACGCAATTGCAAGTCGGAACGAGCACTGAGACCGTGGAAGTTGCCGCAGCCCCCCCGGTCTTGAATACGACGTCAGCATCTATCGCAGGAAATAGGTTAAGTGGCGTAGCCAATCGCCCACATATTTCTACTTCAACGGGTTTTGGGGCAGGGAGCGGCGGAGGAGATTTTCGGGCAGGTGTTCCAGTAGCAACTCCTCCACCCGCCAGTCTGGAAGAAGCTCGCGCATTAGGCCAAGCCGCCGCCACCGGTCAGGATTTGGGCGATTTGTTCGAATACAAATTGAAAGATCGCGTCACGCTGAAAAAAAATCAGTCCGGTCTCGTGCCCATCGTACAGACCGACATTGAGGCCGAGAAAATATCGCTTTGGAGCGGCACGTCCGGATCCGGGCGGCCTCTGCGCGGACTATGGTTGAAAAATACCAGCGCGCTCACTTTGGATGGCGGGAGTTTCAGCGTTTTGGATAAAGAAATATTCGCCGGCGAAGGACTGACCGATCCCATCAAGCCCGGCGAACGCAGAATAATTTCGTATGCGACGGACCTGGGGCTGCTGGTCGAAGCGGTAAAAAATGGTCAACCGCAGCACGTCTCGCATGTGAAAATTTCACACGGCGTGCTCACTCACACCAGCGAATTGAGCGAGCGTACCCTGTATACGGCACGCAATCAGGGAGACACCGCGCAAACATTGGTGATCGAACATCCTGCTCGCCCGGAATGGCGATTCGCGAAAGGAGCTAAGGAACCCGACGAAAAAGCGCCTGGCGTGTACCGCTTCCGCGTCGAGGTTCCACCCAAGGGTACGGCCGCGCTGCCGGTCGAAGAGGTCAGAACGCTGGCCACTTCCTACCAGCTCGCGAGTCTCGACGAAAATCAGATTGGCCTTTTTGTAAAACAAGGCATCATTACCAGTGAAATGGAGCAAGCTCTTGCCAAAATTACTGCGCAGAAGGCCGAGGTAGCGAGATTGGAAGAAGACATGGAAAGCCGCCAGAAGGACATCGATCGCATCGTGGAAGATCAGGGCCGCCTGCGTGAAAACATGAAAGCGCTTAAGGAACCGCCGAAGAAAAGGCGCTAGTGCAACGCTACACCAAGCAACTGGATGAACAAGAGAACCAGTTAGAATCGCTCCGAAAAAATATTCAAGCCACCGAAGCCCAACGGGATAAAGCCAACGCCCAGTTGGAAAACACGATCCAGGATTTACAAATCGAAGCCTCAATTTAGATGGAGCACGCATTGACCGATTACTGAGGTGCGCGATAGAGCAACTTTGCTGATGCGCCTATCTGACCAATCTGAGCAACTTTATCCGGGAGATACGTCATCCCCGAGATACGTGGCTAAAAACCAGCTGTTGCCGAACGGATCTTTAATTCCTGCTGAACGCTCGCCGTACGGCTTGGTTGTCGGAGCCTCAACCGATGTGGCTCCCGCGCGCACTGCATCTACGTAAGAAACGTCGGCGTCCGGCACGTATACGTGCAGGTAGCAGGGCACCGGCTGAAACTCCTCGTGAGCTTCATCGATTTCAAACGTGGCATGGCCAATTCTTATCGTGGCGTGAAGTATTTTGCCCTCCGGTGACTTCGTCACGCCGAGAGGCTCCGCGCGGAAGGCCGCTTCTGCAAATGGAATCATCTTCTCCGCGCCATGAAGATGAAGATAGGGCTGCACGCTGGGCGCTCGATCGTGGCCAGGCCAGTCCTTTGCTTCTGCGATGTACCATACGCCGCCCCACTCATCTTTTGCGCATCCCTGGCGGTCGCCCGAAACGTGTTCGCCCACCGGGTAAATCGATGTCGCACCGCCGCGCAGAGCTCGCTCGTACGCGGCCTCGGCATCGTCGACATACAAATGGATGGTGTTTTGGCGCGGCGGATGTTGCTCGCTGGCCTCAGCCAGCTCAATCACGGAATCGCCGATGCCGACTTCCGCGTGCATCAACCCGCCGTCGGGGCGCGGCACGCGCAAACGTTCCGTGCCTTGAAAAGAAGTTTTGAGGAATTCAATAAACTTGCCGGCCCCCTTCATTACCATGTAAGGCGCGATATTGTTCAAACCGGGCGGCACATAGGGCGGGAGTGTCACTGATGTTTCCGAAGATTTCGCGGTCCCCTCGTTCACAGTCTTCTCCTTCCACGATCGGGTGGGCGTTCAAACGCACCATGAGGCCGGCCTGAACGTACGGCGGTCGAAGCGCATTAGAAACTCCCCATCTCAATTTCTTTGCTGCCCACGTACGGACATTCTGCTAAAGCCTTTCTCGTTCCAGGCCGATAACCAAGCTGAGGCACAAGGTCCTCTTCCTATGAGTCTGTCCATCCATAGCACAGCGCCGGCTGCTCCGGCCGCTAATCTTGCTCCAGTTCCAGCAGTGAAGTCCACTTCGGACACCAAGTCAGCGGCTCCGAGTCAGAAACAGGCTCCGTCGCAGGCAGCGGCACCCAGCGCCCCCAAAGACACCGTTCAGATCAGCACCGCTGCTCAGGCGGCTCTTCAGGAATCCAAGGAAACTCAGGCACAGACCGCCACGGAGGCTGCTCACGGCGACCGCCAGGCAGTGAAATTGCTTTCGAAATAGACTGCAAGCAAGTAATTGCTACCGATGCAGCGACAACTGGCTGATCGCCCGCCACGGGGGATACGCTGGATGGAGTGAAAGGCCTCCATTTTTCACGAGCCATCCAGCAATCTCGCCTGGCCTTCTCACTCGAAGTTGCAATCATCTCGAGCGCATGCCGGTAGGGAATGTAACGCAGCCCAAGGCCCACTTAATTTTCTTAGGATTTAAACTCGTGGGGGTCAACAATCCTACCATCGCGAGTTTTATTTATTTGCCTCGTCGGGGGAATCTGTGGGTGACTGGTACGTCTCGAATAGCGGCCCGTACATCAGCCCGTGCACGCGGCGAAGACAATGCCGGATAGCAGAGCCGCCTTTCTATTTCCGTAGCCAGTTTTTCTTTTCACCCGTTTGCCTCTCCCAGACTGAAAGGCGGCAAATGCTCAAGATTGCGTCTATCGATTCGAGCGCACCCCAAGCTTGACCGCTCTGGTGGATTAAGCAGACGCA
>JAUTXJ010000268.1 GCA_030838075.1 Acidobacteriaceae bacterium | reverse complement strand
TCCGCCCATGTCGCCAAACTTCTGTCCTGAGTCCTGTTGATAATTCTCGTCCATGATTTCTCCTTTTCGTTCCCGGAAGCGGGTCACACTGAGTCGGGCGTATAAAAAAGCCCGATTCGTCAACGTCGCGAATCGTATTCCCTGGCGCCTTCGGGAGCCATCCGGTAAAAAGCGTAGATTCCATGGCCCTTTGCGGTACTGAATTGATATTTCAGGATTATGAAGCGAAGGCGTTCGACGGCTGATCAGAAAGTGTTTCCGCCCGCTTAGTTCGTGTATGCTTAGGCAGTGTTTCTGCGCGTCCTTTTTGAGGCGGGGGTCTATGCTCGGCTTTTATGAAGAGATGGCGGACCTGGCGGCCATGAGCGAAGACGATGGCTTCCTCGGCCGGTGTGCGAGTTCAGAAATAGAAAAGGTCACGCCCGAAGATCAGAATGCCTCTTCAAGTTTACCGATCACGGACTTACTTCGACGCCGGCCGCTGCAATTGAAGCTGACCACCACCCTGTCAGGCACCCTGTCAGGCAAAGATACCAACGCTTGAGCGGTCCAACATTCTGTGTAAGGCCTGCCGTTGGTCACACTACAGGTACTTACCCGCATTAAAATCGATAAAATTCTTGTACCCTGATGTTAGGTGACTCTGTAGTGGCCCGCACTTCTTCAGCAAAAGACATTTCCCGGATCCTCACATTAGTCGCAGCGGCCGTAGTCATTACTGCTCTATATTTCGCGCGTGTGATGTTGGTCCCGCTGGCACTCGCGGTGCTCTTCACCTTTGTGCTGGCCCCGCTGGTGACCGCGCTCGAGCGCATTCGTATTCCGCGTTTTTTCGCAATCTTTCTGGTCGTGGGAATTGCGGTTTCTGGGATCGGCATTATGGGATGGACGGTAGGAAACCAGTTGATCGACGTGACCAATCAACTGCCCAGCTACAAAACCAACATAAAAGAAAAAATCGACGCTATTCGTAATCCCAAGAATCGCCGGCTTGATAAGGCCGCCGATGCGATGAAGGAGCTAGGCAAAGAAATCGCCGAGAATCCGCCCGTGCCATCTGGGCCTGCCCCATCTTCCTTGAAGAATCCAGGGAGTGGTAAGTCCGCCGCGCAACAACAGCCTAAAGCCGTTCCCGTGCAAGTATTCCAGCCCGTGTCCAATCCTCTGGAGTCATTGAACAGCATTATCACCCCGTTAGGGAGCGCGATCATCGTTGTGGTACTCACGATCTTTATGCTGGCCGGGCGTGAAGATTTAAGGAACCGTTTAATTGGCCTTGTAGGTCACGGGCATCTGAACGTGATGACTCAAGCTCTGGACGACGCTGGGTCGCGTGTCAGCCGCTATTTGGTTTTACAGTTGGTCATCAATGCTTGCTTCGGTGTGGTTATCGGTCTGGGCCTGTATTTCATCGGCATACCAAATTCAATGCTGTGGGGCGTGGTCGCCGGTTTGCTGCGCTTTCTCCCCTACGTCGGCGCACCGTTAGCAGCCGTGTTGCCTATCTTGCTTTCGCTTGCGATCTTTCCCACCTGGACCGGCCCCGTGGCCACCATCGGTCTGTATCTTATCGTGGAAATTCTGGTGGCTAATTTTCTGGAACCTTTGATTTATGGCGCGCACACCGGAATATCTTCTTTCGCGATTTTATTTGCCGCCATCTTTTGGGCACTAATCTGGGGGCCGATCGGGTTACTGTTGTCGACTCCTCTGACGGTTTGCCTTGTCGTGCTAGGACGACACATTCCCGCGTTGCAATTCCTTAATATTATGTTGGGCGACCAACCGGTCTTATCGCCTGAGGCCCATTATTACCAACGTTTACTGGCTTCAGACCAAGCCGAAGCAAAAGAGGCTTTGGACGATTATTTAAAGACGCATCCGCTTGAGGATCTTTACGACTCGGTGTTGATCCCGGCTTTGGCGCTCGCGGAACAAGACCGTCATCACGACGACCTCGAAGAGATCACCGAACAGTTCATCTGTAAAAGTACCAAGGAATTGCTCGACGAATTGGTCGAAAAATCGAAAGAGCCAGCCGCGGCCGAACTGCAAAGAGCGCATTCAGACCTGGCCGAACTTTCAGCCCCTGAGATCCGAGTAGCGCCTCCGACCCACGCCCCGAGCGTGGTTTGTATGCCAGCTCGCGACGAAGCTGACGAGATCGTGGGAATCATGCTCACCCAGCTTCTGGAACGCGCCGGCTACCACGCGCAGGCTATCTCTATCGGTACCACTGCGGAAATGCTCGCTCAAGTCAAAGACGCTGCTCCCGACATTGTGTGCATTTCGGCGCTGCCGCCGTTCGCGCTTCTTCACGCCCGCGATTTGTACAAGCGCGTGCGTTCTAAAATAACGAATGCCAAGATCATCGTCGGTTTATGGAAGTTTTCTGGCGACCCAATTAAAGCGGCAGCCAGATTTAACATCGTCGGTGATGATAAATTGGCCATCACGCTGGCTCAGGCCGTCCTGCAAGTGGGCGTGTTTCAGCAAATCGAGTTAGTTCCTGAGCACGCCGGAGCAACCGAGTCGAAGTAATTCCATATTTTTGAGACCGCCTAGCCCGGCTTTCGGGTAATAATCCGTATCTCTCGCGAAAGTGTCGTGGTGTTTTGCTCGTTTCAGCGAAGTACTTATGAACCTGACCCTCGGACAACAATTGCTAACGCTCGTAATACTCGCAATTCCCATTACTTCCATCGCCTGGACCATCACTCACGAGGAAATTTTCCGGGAGACTCGCGACTGGTGCGTGCGCAACAGCAAAACCTGCCGCACCATTTATGAACGTAAGTTTTTCTATCTTTTCACTTGCGAGTACTGCTTCAGCCATTATGTGACGGCAATCTTTTTGTTCATCACACGTTTCAAGTTGCTGATGCCTGGATGGCGCGGCTATTTAATTTCCGGCTTTGCTCTGGTCTGGGTGGCAAATATCTATATGAGTATTTTTGCCAGGCTGCGGTTGGACATTAAACGCGAGCGCGTGGAGATTTCAGCGGCAGAAAATGATGTAAAAGCGGAGAGTTCCGGCGAAAAGTAGAGCCGATCAAATCAGGGCTGTGTGACCGCCAACGCAAAGTTACTCGCCCCGCATAGATTCGACCGGTCCCTCGCAACCTCCGCTTCAATCCCATAAATCCGTAGCGCATCTCGCAACGCTTCGGCGCTGGGCGGTAATTTTTCTTCTCGCACCACAATCGTAAGCCCGCTGAAACAGTGAGCAAGGTCTTCGGCGGGTTCCGCCGAAACCACTGTCCAATTTACCGCTTTAAATATGGTCGAAAAATCGTCGGCGTAATTGAGAGCGTCACTCGCGGAAGTCAAATAGCGGACAGCCACCGTCTCTTCCGGAAAAGCCAGCAGCACTTGAATCAACACGGCCTTCTGGTGAGTGGTGAGCCGTCGAGGAGACCGCTCTGCAGCGGCGCTCGCCTGCCCCGGCCAACCTCCCCGTCCAGCATTTCCTGAGGCATCCTGCATGAATCACCTCCCAATGCTGCTTAGTTTCAATACTCGCCAGTTGCGTGTCAAATTAAATCAGTTGCCCGGCGCGGATTGACGCATAATTTACGGCGCACCATAGGTGTTATTCAGGGGGATTTTATGGCCGCGTCCGTTTGGAAGGGCAGCATATCGTTTGGCCTGGTTTCCGTGCCGATCAAGTTGTTCGCTGCCGCGCGTTATTCGCACATCAGCTTTCATGAGGTCCATCGTGAATGCGGACATCGCGTGCAACAACAACTCTATTGCCCGTATGACAAGCGAGTAGTGTCGCGCGACGAAATCGTCATGGGCTACGAAGTTGACGAAGACAAAATGGTCATCGTGGATCGCGAGGAACTTAAAAAACTCCAGCCCGCATCTTCCTCATCCATGGAGATTTTGCAATTCGTCAAACTCAGCGACGTGGACCCCATCTTTTTTGAAACTTCTTATTTTTCCGTCCCTGAAGAGGCCGGCCGGCGCGGGTACACGCTGCTGCTGGAGACCATGGAAGAGATGAAACTCGCAGCCCTGGCCCAAGTGACCATGCATCAGCGCGAACGCATAGTCATTCTGCGTCCCTATCAGGGCGGCCTGACGCTGCACACCCTTTATTATCCAAATGAAATTCATGATGTTGCTGGGTATGGCAAAAACAACGCGACCAACTTGAAAAAACCCGAGATCGCGCTCGCCGAGCAATTCGCTAAAGGTCTAGTCGCGCCGTTTCGTCCCGAAAAATACCACGACGAATACCAGGAACGCGTTAAGAAGCTGATTGAAAGTAAAGAGAAAGGCACTGCGGCGCCTAAACCGGAAAAGACCGCGCGGCTCGCCCCTGTCGTGGATTTGATGACCGCTCTAAAACAAAGTATTGCCAACAAGGGCGGCCATACAAAAAACCGCATAGCCCAGTCCGCCCATGGGCAAGCCCGCGCAAGAAAAACTGCATAAGGGCAAACTACGCGGGGAGACGGGTGCTCCCATCGGCAAACCGCACATGGCGAATTCATTCATTAAAACGTGGCGATTTATGCTTAGCGCTGGCCAGCCATTTGCTCCTGCGTGCTACAATCCCAGCACTGGAGCAGCTTATGCCTGATTCCGTCGCTCTGCCTGGAGAACCGGTTCTGGAAGTGGTGTCCCCTGACGGGGCGCGAAGATTCGCGCGCGTCACCCAGACTCCCTTTCATATCGGGCGCGGCGCCGAGACCGGCAATCACTTGCAGCTTTCCGATCGCCGCATCTCGCGAAATTGCGCGGCTATCGTCACCGAAGCTAATCGCTTTTACTTGGAAGATCGCGGCCAGCGCCGCGGCCTGTATGTTAACGGCGAGAAAATCGAAAGCCGCGAGCTGCAAAATGGCGACGCTATCAGTTTTGGCCTTGAAGACTCGTACGAAATAATTTTTCGCAATGCGAGCGCCGGCACTGACGACGAGTCTATACCTCATCTGCTGACGCGCATTGAGCACATCACTGCTTCCGAACCTACTGGGAGCGGCGGCCTGCGCAAATTAAATTTGTTGTTGGAAGCCACCACGCTGCTGCATTCGCAGCTGCCGCTCGATTCCGTGCTGGGCACTATGCTGGATCACGCCGTCTCTGTTACCGACGCCGACCGCGGCTTACTGCTGGAAGGCGACAACCCTGCAAATTTGAAAGTGCGCTTGGCCCGCAGAAGTGGCGGCTTGCGTCTGCCTCCGGAAAGCCTTGCGCCGAGTCAGACTGCAATTCAGCTGGCATTGAAACAGCGCTCCCCCGTGATCACCGAGGATTTGGCGCAGACCGGCATGGACTTGGCGGCGGCCCAGAGCATCGTGGCGCAACGCTTGCGCGCCGTGGTTGTAATTCCGTTGTA
>JAUTXJ010000256.1 GCA_030838075.1 Acidobacteriaceae bacterium | reverse complement strand
CCACCACCCAAAAGGGCGGGAAGGGGTTTACGGCGGCGAAGAAGCTGCGCGCAATCTAGAGTTAGCCGGGGGATGGAGCCATTTGCGAACCATCTCGGACGCTATGCTAATACTTGGGCCTAAGCGGCTGAGGCGCAATCCAAAATATTACTGGCACTTTCTGCTATATCGAGTATTGAGCCCGGCATGGTTCGCGGTGCTTGGGTTAACCAGACCAGTGCGTACGATTCTCGGGCTGCGATCCAAGGCGGTGAGACATACCCGGGAAAAGATATGACGAACCACGTGCGCTCGCACGAGGACAGACCGCTGGTTACGGCGCTGATAGATACGTATAACTACGGGCATTTCGTGGAAGAGGCGATTGAGAGTGTGCTGGCGCAGGATTACCCAAGCGAACGCGTCGAGGTGTTGGTGGTCGATGACGGGTCGACAGACGACACCGCCGAGCGCGTGAAGAAATATGGAACGCGAATCAAGTATCTGCTGAAGCCGAATGGTGGGCAGGGTTCAGCATTCAATTTTGGATTTGAGAGGGCTAAAGGGGAGATCATCGCGTTTTTGGATGCCGATGATTACTGGCTGCCACAGAAATTATCGCGAGTGGTACAGTCTTTTGAAGAGCACCCAGGAGTTGGGCTGGTATATCACCGGCGAAGAGAATTGAACTCAGCGACAGGAGAATTTGGCGAAGGAGATTTTTCGCCGCACTCTGGATTTTTGCCAGATAAACTGGAACACCTGCTGGAATACCGGGTGCTGCCGACGTCGTCGCTGACGTTCAGCCGAAAAGTTTTGCGGCAAATGATGCCCATGCCGGAATGGGTCAGGTTGCAGGCCGATGCGTATATAGCATTGGTGGCAGTGTTCATAGCGCCTGTGGAGGCGATATCCGAAGAGCTTTGCGTATACAGAATTCACGGCAAAAATCTGTTTGCCATGGATGGTCGCACTCGCGGACAACAGGAAAAACATCTACGAATGCGCGGAGCGATTTTTAACGCGGTGAAAACATGGCTTAGTGATCATCAATTCGATCTAAACAGAAAAGATATCCGGACGTTTTTCGAACGATTATTTTTATTTCTTGAGGTGGAGGAATTTGAATTCAAGGCGCCAACGCGATCTGAATTTGTACGCTACATGACGCGATACACCAAGTTGAACTGGAATAGAGTTGGTTGGGAATTGCGGGCGATGAATGCTTTCAACACGCTGGCTGGACCATTAATCGGTTACCAGAAATTCCCAGGATTATACCAAGCAGAAATACGCGCTATCGGATTTCTGCAACGCTTGAGATCCAAACACCCGTGAGACCGATATCTCAGCTCCAAGTACAAGTATGACAATTCAGCATGAATGTTTGATCTGCGGCGCCCGTGGTTTATGACCACAGAGCGCAGCTTGGCACCCGCGAAGCCCGTCGTTACGGTACTTATCGACACGTTCAATTATGGACATTTTATCGATGAGGCCATTCGCAGCGTATTGGCTCAAGATTTTCCTGCCGAGCAGATGGAAATTATTGTGGTGGACGATGGGTCATCAGACGATACACGCGAGCGCGTGGCCGAGCATGCCGAGCGCGTGCAATATTTCTACAAACCAAATGGAGGGCAGGCATCCGCGTTTAATTTTGGGATTGCCCGAGCGCGTGGCGAATATGTGGCCCTTCTGGATGCTGACGATTACTGGTTGCCTTCCAAGGTCAGCAAGGTCGTGAAGGCCTTTGAAACCGGACCGGACGTTAGCCTTGTCTATCATCGGTTTCAAGAATTCAGGATGGAGAGCTGCGAGTGGCGACTCGGGGATTTTAATGGGGTATCCGGGTTTATTCCGGGCGATAAAAAAAGCGCGCTGCTGTTTACCGCATGCCAGACTTCTGGACTAACGTTTCGCGCCGAAATGTTGCGCAAGCTGCTTCCGCTTGATGAAAGAATGACGATTCAAGCGGACGGGTTGCTGGCGGCGCTGATTATATTCATTGGCCCGGTGATCGCGATTGATGAGCCGCTGGCAGTTTATCGCATTCACGGCGCAAATCTTTATTTCCACGGAACGAAAGGTGTCGATGCAGCCCGGCAAGCGCGGCGCATCGGAACCTTGAAGGTGATTCTGGAAGAGATGGACAAATGGCTGGCGCAATCGGGCTATAACTTGAATGACCCCGTAATACTTGCATTTCGTCGGCGATGGCAATCATTGTACGAGACCGAAGAGTTTTTGCTCACGCCACCCGGACGAGCGCGTTTTTTCTGGCATTTGTTGCGCGCTACCCAGAACATGCGTCCATGTTTAAATCGCCGGATTCAGTTGGTGAATTGGATCAATACTGTGGGCTCGCTGTTTGTGGGATACAACAATTATTCAAGTCTGGATCGATGGCGAGTAAAAATAAAGCGCAAGTTAACAGGATGAAGCCTTATTTAAGATCGTATGCGGGTACCGATCAGAGGCACGAAAGGAATTCGATGCCGTCGTCAATTAAGCGATTCGTCCACTATGGCCTCGAGAAACTTGGATACCGATTGGTGCGAATGGAGGGAAGACCTGGCGCGGGCGACGCACTATCTCAATTTTTCTCTTTGTTGAAGAGGCAAGCATTTAATCCACGCCACATTATCGACGTTGGCGCAAATCACGGTAACTGGACCAGAACTGCGGTACGGTTTTTTCCCGATGCGCAATATACACTAATCGAACCGCAAGAATGTTTGAAGGAATGCGTCCAAGACCTCGTGGACGATGGCTATAAAATCCGGTGGATAACTGCGGGGGTGGGCGATGCGCCCGGACAATTCGCATTTACCCTGGCTGGCCGTGATGACAGCAGTACATTCGATCTGACAGAAGAGGAAGCGAAGCACGCAGGATTTCCCCAAATTATGGTTGAGGTGAAAACGCTGAACGAAATTGTGCGCTCCTCAGGATTGCCGCCAGATATGGTGAAGATCGATGCCGAAGGGCTGGACTTGAGGGTATTGGCGGGCGCTTCCGAGCTATTTGCGCACACCGAGATATTCCTTGTGGAAGTAAACATTCGCGATGCCCACAAAGAAAACGCACCTGAGCCGGTCATAAAGTTCATGAATGAGAAGGGATATCGTTTAATGGAGATCACTGATATTAATCGGAGTCCCAAATATGGATTGCTGTGGCTCTGTGAGATGGCTTTCCTGAAGAACACCAGCACATTGTTGAATGCGGTCGTATCTTACGAATAGATTCTTAAATGTTTGAGATCCTGATAGCAGTTAGGATCGGGCACGTTTTAGTAGCGCCGTAACAAGCTTCGCTCGGCGTTCTAGATATTTTACATAATTGAGCGTTAGCCACGATAGCCAAAATCGCAATCCAAGACCATAGTGGAATCCGACTTGACGATTTGGAGATGCAAGTGCTCCTTGGCCGTTCCCCGGACCACTAGCGCGCCACATACTTTGTCGTCAGAAATCCGACCACGCCCAAAACCGCCAGAGCCAGCACAATTACCACGGCCATTACCACAGTAAGAAGTCGTTTCACGTTGTTCCCATCGCTCGACTGTCGAGCGGCTCTTCACTACATAATGACCTTGTGCTGGAGATAATTGCACAGAATATTGATCCACAGTCAAATTGCGTCAATAAGGGATGGCGCCCGGAGTAAGCGAAAATACGTTGAGGCGGTTTGTGGCGGTCTCGGCATCAGCTTGCAGAATGGGTCGGATGTCGGTTGCGACGCATTGAAGCAGACGTAACCGGAGGAGCGGAAGAAGCGCCAGGATGATGGGGGACGGGCTTGCAGCTACTGCTGTTCGATACATCCACTCCTCCGTTGATTAGTCGGGCGATACCGATCCGGGCTGCCGACCAGGGGCATTCGGATTATGGCCCAGGCATGTTTTGGTGTGGAGAAGGCTCTTGTAAACCACAGCATTAAATGATTTCAGTTTTTCTTGAACAGTGTTTCCGCACCGCTCACAGCGCACGGAGTATGTGCCGTCGGGCAAGTGCATAAAGGAAAAATCAACCAAGTGGTAGTCTGGCATCACAGCACTAAGCCTACCAAGGAGACATACCCGCCGTCATCTGCTCGGCAGGTGATTTAATGCGAGTACTTTAGCAGCGAAGCAATTAGGAGCGATCCCGCTTCTCCGATATCAGAAAATAATGATATGCGAAGGGGCTGAGAAGCTTGCGTACGACACGATTCGATTCAAGCCGCGGCAGAAGTACGGGATTGTGCCCAGGGAAAATAGGAAGCTGATGAACCGTGCCATCGCTGTAAATAATCTTCCAACCCGCGGCGCTCACGTAATTGCGAATTTGAGGAATCCATTGGCGCCGGTCAAAAGGTTGATCGTCGCGACGGTTTGGATGTCGAACACGCGCGTACAGGTCATAGAGGCCCATGAGGTTTGCATAGTTCGGCGTGGTAAGAAATAGTTTCGCGCCGGGCCGTGCGACGCGCCACATTTCGCGTAGCGCACTGCGCACGTTGGGAACATGCTCGATGGTCTCGCAAGAAACAACCATATCGAAAGAATCGGAAGCGAACGGCAGAGACTCAGCGTCGCCTTGAATAAAAGCGGCCTGCACACTTCCATCCAGGCGACCAATCTTTGCTTGGCCAACGGCCAATGCCGACATGGAGAAATCACACCCGGTAACGTGGGCTCCGACTCGCGCTAGCTCTCGAACAAAACCACCTCGCCCGCAAGCAACTTCGAGCACCCGCAAACCTTTCACCGAACCGATTTTTTCGCGAACCAGTTGATACCAAGGGCTGTTCGCGTCTTCATGTTCAGGCTCGGAATCAAAGATGCGCTGGTGCCAGGTGTCGTAATCGGCGCGCAAACTCAAATCTTAAACTCCTGGACTCGTCACCGCGGCGACTCGGGCAGAGCTTCTTGTCGCGTATTCTGACACGAGTTTCTTACCTAGCCGTTGGCGGCCGCGTAAAACTAGCGTGGCGTCAACAGGAACGCGGGAACATAGTGAGCGCTCGAAAAAAGTTTTGCGATCTTGAGCCGTCATTATGAAGTATTGTAACTTATTTTCCGCGCTCCGTTTGCCAGGACGTCCCCGCATCGAGCATCAAGCGAAACTGAGCAAAATGTTAGCTTTATTTTGATTATTCAGTGTTTTTTCGGCTCTGAAGACTGTGCTGAGACTGATTCTGCTGACGCTGACTTTCGTGAGTCGTGATTCCCAATTACCCACTCAGCTCCCATCGGAAAGTCCACGCCGCGGAACCCCGATTGAAGATTCCCTTGGTTACGTAGTTCAAGTTCGTTGTTGAAATATGGCGTGCAAGGTAGCGGTGCATCCCAGCATTGATTACCTTTTACCGGCACGCGCACTTCTAGGCCGGAACGAGTGAGCAATATTTTGGTTTCGCATTGGGGGAAAGGCGAAAACTGACGAATTTTGAAGACTTGGCTATAAGAAGAGCCCCACAAACTACGCGGGTTGAGAGACCACAAACCAAGACATAGTATGGTGACAACCAGAAGTTTTAATCGAACACCGCCTCTCTCTACGACTGGAAAAAAGCCGCAACTACCCAATGTAGCAGCAGTCCCCCAGATAGCGGTCTGACCAAATCGAGGATCTGGTGCAGACAAAAACCAAAACGTGAGTGCTCCGACTGAAGGCACAAGAAGCCACAAGCATTGTCGCAGCCCTGGCGAACGTTTCTGCACAGAGCTCAACAGTAATAACGCTGACCCACTGAGCGCTAT
>JAUTXJ010000243.1 GCA_030838075.1 Acidobacteriaceae bacterium | reverse complement strand
TTCTTTGCGAACCCCACGTTCGCAAAAAGACCATGGAACGCAATTTAGCGTTCAAAAAATTGGTAAAAGCTTTGAAGCGAGGAAGGCGTGCTAGCGGAATGCTCCGTACGTCGCCTTACCTTTTGATTTCGCTCGCGGTGGCGATCGAAACTCGTAAGGTTTCCTGCTCCATCCCATCTCGCGCAGCGAGACGTGGCGAAGGCTGATACTTTCCAAGCGAAAAATTTATTTGGCTTCTGGCGCGAAACCAAACCCCGAAATTTCACCTGGCCGACGTGCCGATTTTGAAGGGCCCAACAGCGAATCGACAACACAAATAGTGTAGCGGATTTAATGCAATTTCTCAAGGCGTCAAACCGTCTACTATGGCCTATAAACCTTTTATTAATAGATATTTACAGCTTGTCCGCTTACTTGGTCGTGGTTTGCGTAACAAGTCACGATTTCGACTGTGATCCTGGATTTTTTGGGCAGCGGATGCGCACAAAATCGACGTGGCTTTATGTGCAGAAAAGAGAGCCAATCAAATGCGCATGGGCATGATGATGTAACGATAGCGGTAGGATTCGTCGGCGAGGGGGCGCATCTGGCCGGCGGATTGCTCGTCTTTTAGTTCGATGCTGATGGGGCCATCGGCCGCGGCGGCGAGAAAATCGAGCATGTAGCTGGAATTGAAACCGATGGCGATGGGATCGCCGGCGTATTCCTTCTCGATATTTTCTTTGGCTTCGCCGTACTCGGGGCTCGATGCGGAAATTTCAATTCCTTCATTCGAGACGGCTAGTTTGACGGCGTGCGAGCGTTGATCGGCAAGTTGCGAGACGCGGCGAACGGCATCACATAATTCGGATCGCTCGATGACCACCGTTTTATTGTTCTCGCGCGGGAGAACTGCTTCGTAATTCGGAAATTGGCCGGTAAGAATGCGTGAGATTAGTAAGCGGTGACCAGCCTGGAAAAATAGATGGCTTTCGTCCTTGGCAAAATCGAGTTGGGCATCGGAACCGGCGGTGCTGGAAAGTTTTTCTACTTCGTCCATGGCTTTTTTGGGGATCAAAACTTTCACTTCACCGTTCAGGCCGCTGAGCTTTTGGCTGGTTTCCGCGAGGGCCAGGCGATGACCATCGGTGGCGACCATGGCAATGGTGTCCGGCTTCAAAATAAGCAAGCCGCCATTCAAGGTGTAGCGGGACTCTTCCATGGAGATGGCGAATTTAGTTTTGGCGATCAAACTTTGCAGCGTAGCCGCAGGGAGCTTCACTAAAGGGTGCGGCATCGCGGGAAGCGCGGGGAAATTCTCCCGAGCCATGCCGACCAGTTTGTATTTTTTTTTGTCGCTGATAATTTCGACCCAATGATTTTCAAGTAGGCGGAATTTGATTTCGCCTTCGGGCAGCAGGCGAACAAGTTCGAGAAGTTTCTTGGCGGGGATCGTTCCCGCGCCTTCCTTTTTAATTTTTACTTCGCAGGACGTGCGGATACTGAGTTCCAGGTCCGTAGCGGTAATGGTGAGGCGCGAGCCTTTAGCTTCGACAAGAATATTGGACAGGATCGGAATGGTAGTTTTGCGTTCGACCACACCTTGGGTGGTGTTCAATTCATTCAACAGCGCGGACTTGGTTACGCTAAATTCCATCGCTTGATAATCCTCACGTGCTGACACAGGTGCAGTTGCGGTCATTGGCCTTCCTTATGCTGTTATACCGCTGCCGTACTTTACCCGTTTTCGCAGGAAGTATAAAGCGCAATGCGGTTTTTTGCGCTGTGGAAATACGCGGATAACAGATTTCATAAGCAACAACGTTTGAATTTGATTTAAGAAAATTATAAAGCTTGTTGTAGTGATGACTGTTGTGGATTGGTGGAAATCGCAACAAGCGGGTGCGGTGAGTGCGAGATAGATGAGGAGGTGCACAAGTGGCTCAATGTGGGAATGTCGGAAAAGCCGGGCAATCAAGTGCGTTACGTCGCTTCGGTGCCGAAATCTTCCTTCGTGATTAACAGTTTATTCAAGGATTTAGCAACGGTTGTTCACAGTGGTGCGAGACAAGGCGGATGCTCGCGCGATATATCGGCGATTTCCGTGTTGTGCACGCGGACGGTTTCGCAAGAGCGACGCGCAAGAAATTCCTCAGCGATGTCGGACTAAAATGCCAATCGGGACATTGGTCTTCCGCGATTACTGCAAGGCATCCATCAGACGGGTGATGGTGCGGTTTAAATCTTTGTCGTTGCGGCGGAGTTCTTCGATTTTATTGATGGAGTGGAGAACCGTCGTGTGATGCTTGCCGCCGAATTGGCGGCCGATCTCGGGCAGCGAGGCAGTAGTCAGTTGCTTGACGATGTACATGGCCACTTGACGCGGGAAAGCGATAGCGCGAGTGTTGCTGCGAACTTTTAGATCCTGTTCGCGCAAATTGAAATGTTCGCTGACTCTTTTTTGAATCAAGTCAATAGTGACGCGTTTTTCCTGCGAAGCGATGATGTTGCGTAAGACCTGCTGCGCGGTGGAAAGCGAAACAGTGACGCCGGTCAGTGAGGCATAAGCCATCAAACGAGTAAGCGCGCCTTCAAGTTCGCGGACGTTGGATTTAATGGCGCGCGCGATGTATTCGGCAACGTCATCGGGAAGCGAGAAGCGATCGTTGTCGGCCTTCTTCTGAAGAATGGCGATTTTGGTCTCCAGATCGGGCGGCTGAATATCCGCGATCAAACCCCACTCAAAACGAGAGCGCAATCTTTCTTCAATGGAGTTGATGTCTTTGGGCAAGCAGTCGCTCGAAATGACGATTTGCTTTTGCTGTTCATAGAGCGCGTTGAAAGTGTGAAAGAACTCTTCCTGGGTGCGTTCTTTTCCGGCAATGAACTGGATATCGTCGACCAGCAAGACATCCACGGTGTGAAAACGGTCGCGGAAGCTGATCATGCGATCGAAGCGAATGGAGTTGATGACTTCGATGGTGAATTTTTCCGCGCTGACGTAACTGAGCCGCATGGCTGGATTGCGCTGCTTGATGGTGTGCCCGATGGCGTGCATCAAGTGGGTCTTGCCCATGCCCACACCGCCGTAAAGGAACAGTGGGTTGTAAGCCTTGGAAGGCTGCTCGGCAACGGCGCGAGAAGCGGCGTGCGCAAACTCGTTGGATTTGCCGACCACGAAACTATCAAAGGTATAGCGGGGATTGAGTTGATGGTCGCTGCTCTCGAAGTCGAGCTTGGACTGCTTGATGCTGGAAATCACTGGAGTGGCCGGCAAGGGCTCGTCATCGTTGCAGAGGTACTGCACCTTCATATTGGGAGTGCCAATCTCGTGAAAAACGGCTTTAACAATCTCGCCATAAGTGCGAGTCAGAACCTGGCGAAAAACGGTGCTGGGGATCTGCACGTAGAGCGTTTCGCCTTCGGCCCGATTTAGGCGCGTGGGCTGGAACCAGGTGGTGAAGGTGTTGATGCTGACCCGGGACTTCACGTGGTCTAAGAATTTATCCCAGGAATTAGCGGAGATAGTCATCGGATAAGGGAAATAGAAAGCCTACGCTATTTCCACAGATGTGCATAAGCTGTGGAAAGCAGGCCTTGATTCATCTTTCTTAAGTCTTCGGATTCTTGCCCGCGACGTTGCCAGAACTTCGCCCCTGCAAGCGGTCGCGTCCTTTTCGGAATTGCCGGCCCTCGAACCGCCGGGGAGTGACAGCGCGGGATTGTCGCCCATTCGAGTGCACGGGGCAAGAGAAAAGTGCAGACAGACGTTTGGCGACATTCACACGCGGTGCACAGTTTTTCCACAACACGAATTTGCTCTTGCTAATGAAGATTTTCTTAATTTTATTGAGAAAAACGAAACAATTTTTTGTCTGGAAGCGCCCAAGAATATTTTCTGCCAATGCCTGGCCTGTTTAAAACTTGGGTCGTTTGTAAATTTATTTTCATGTGCCGGACCCGGTTTTTGGGCGCGAAAAGAAAGCTGACCAGAATTGCGCTGAATATCGAGTAGCGATCATCGGATGTCCCGGCGTACTCTCTTGCAGAAGAGAAGGCGTGTTTTGGTCTGTCCGCTTGCGACCGCGCTTTACATCAATACGGATTACTGGATATTCACCGGATGGTCGCGAACGGCGCGAAACCTTTTGTAATTCCACGCGTCGTGGAGCGGTGCTCACTGCCCAAGCTTGATATCGGGACGCTCGAATTCGAAGATACCGAGGGGGTCGCTACCAATGAGGATGCGATCCTTTTCGACGACGATGCTATTGGCGTCAAGACGCGTTCCGTCTGGGGCGTACAGCTGGTAGGTGGCTTTGCGATATCCATCCTTATCAAAACGTAGAAGGCGGTTATGCAGCGTGATCCAAACTTCGCCGGTTGAGCGGACAACGGCGATGGCGGTGAGAATAGGTTTGAAGGCAGGCTGCTTGCCCTTGCGCTCCTGGCGTTCAATCTCCTTTCTGGCCGCTTGCGCGGCCGCGAATGCTTCGATTTCCGTGAATTGAATGGTTTGCGAAGCGTAGCCGTTGCGGTCGTACTGGCGAACCGTGGGCTCCGGGGTGTAGATGAACGCATAGTAGATGTCGCCTCGCGCGTCGGTCGCAAGGTAGCCGGAGTTGAGGTAACGATTTAAATCCTCACGGCTGGAGATGTCTTCCAGTTCACCGAAGTCGCGAACATCTCTGCCATTTTTATCGAAAACGACGATCAAGTGGGAATCGTGCAATGTTGCGACGGCGACTTCGCCGTCTGGCAGTGCGGCTACTGAAAGAGGAGAATTCACATGGAAGGATTTGAGCCGGTTGCCATCCGGGGAGTACTCGACGATAAGGTTGGCACCGCGGTCAGCGAGATAGATTTGGCCCGCGGCGTCGATGTCGAAATCTTCCACGAAACCTATTCCTGGAGGCGGTGCTGCTGAGGCAGCGGTTTTGGAGGCTGGTGCATCGGCGGTGGGCGAGCCGATGGTGAGGAGTTTGCGATCTTTGCCGTCAAAGACCATCAAGCCTTGCGAACTCAGAATATACGTTTTGTCCCCATCGCCACGCTTGATGGCGCGCAGTCCCACGCCCACCTCGGGAAACAGTCGCCGCTTGGCGGTTAGTTCGCCCTGGTACTGCGTCGACGCGATATCGCCTTCAGATTGCGCGGAAGCCATCGGTGCGCAGGCGGCGATAAGACAGAGCGATGCGCTCGCTTTAAACACTAACTTCGCTATGTTCATTGAGTTTCCTGAGTGCTCAGAGCCTTGACGGCGTGCGAGGGTTGCCCGTTACAGGATTTCAACGTTGTGGCCCAAGTAGCTTAATCGATGCTAGGTGTCGAGCCGGAAGCGAAGGCGCTCGATGGAGCGGGCGCGTAGGTGGCCGGCGGAGTTGCGCGGGGATTCGTCGGCGGTTTCGATGAGGACGGTGTTCATTTGTACGTCGCCTTCGGCAACCTCAAAGCGGGCTGGGAGGCCATCAAGAAATTTTTTGATGATGCCTTGCCGATCCATGCCGATCACGCCTCCGTGAGGCCCGGTCATGCCCACATCGGTGATGTACGCAGTGCCTTGAGGCAGCACATGTTCATCCGCGGTAGCCACGTGAGTATGCGTTCCGACCACCGCCGTGGCTCGCCCGTCCAGATACCAACCCATGGCCACCTTCTCGCTGGTGGTTTCCGCGTGCATATCGACGAAGACGAAGTCTATATCCGGCGACAGTCTGGCGAGCTCGCTGTCAGCCTTGCGAAACGGGTCGTCGATGGCGGGCAGGAAGGTGCGGCCCTGAAGATTCAACACCGCGTACTTAACGCCATTTTTGGCGGTGCCGCAGAAGAGTCCGCTGCCGGGGCTGCCATCCGGGAAATTCGCGGGGCGCAGCAGGCGAGGCTCGTGAGGCAGGTAATCCATGATCTCGCGACGGTCCCAGCTGTGATTGCCGCCAGTGAGGACGTCAATACCATCATGGAGAAATTCGTCGGCCAGACGCGGTGTGATGCCAAATCCGGCGGCGGAATTTTCGCCATTGGCGATGACCAGGTGTACTTTTTTCTGGGCCACGATGTCGGCGAGACGATCGCGAACGATCTGGCGCCCCGGCGAGCCAACGATATCACCGACGAAGAGAACACGCATGGAGGGAGTGTACAGATGATGGGGTGCGGTTCAAAGGAATCAGTGCTTTGAAGTCTGAACAGAAAGCCGGATTCGGTATGTCTGTCAAACGAGAGCTTTCATTAGGCTGTTTTAATAGTGCGAAGAAAATACGAAACACTGAGTCAGGGCCAACAGTTACTGGTGCGTTATATTTCCACGGCCCGCGGCGGTGCGTGGCCCTGACTCAAACTTTTATTCCTTCCCCAGCGCTTGGCGAACAGACTTGGAATGGTCCTCGTATCAAAATGTTAACTGATTGGTTACAATTTTTTGTTGCTGAGTTCTGTGCGGACTAGTGCTAGAATTGGGTTCTGTTCTGAAGGCCTCGGGTGTACTGTCCTCTCGAAGCAGTGCGCCGCCAAAAGGTCTGAGGTGTCCAGGTGTCGGTCGTTCGCCCCAGCTCTCGTCGTACTCGCCGTGTCTCCTCTAAAGTCAGCATCTCGGAGAAGCTCGCGCAGACCTATCGGCATATTCCATTTCGGGCAAGAGTGGCTGCGGCCGCGGGTCTATTGAGTTTGTGCTGTATTGTTTTATTGGGCGCGATTTTGGAACTTGGTGCTCGCGGCTGGCAGCCTTTGGCTACCGCTGAGCCAGTTACGGCGCCATTCTGGCCTCCGTCGTCTACGCTCTCGCCAACAGGGCATTCGCGACCTGTTTACCCATACTCGGTGATTGCCGGGGGTGCTCAATCGGCCCAGGAATTGGAGGAAGCTGTGGCAGTGGATCCGGTGGTTGCCCAGCATTATGCGGATTTCGATACAACCAAGGCTCACCGTGTGATTCTGGATGCTCCCAAATTGGTGTACGTTTCCTATCGCATCGGCAACAAAGTCTTTTGGACTAAGAATAAACTGGCGCTGCGAAAGGGCGAGGCCATGCTGAGCGACGGCACCAATATGGCCCGAAGTCGGTGCGGGAATCGGATCTCGGTTCTGCCGGTCAGACCTAATGCCCTCGCCGAGCCGAGTTCTTCAGACTTGGACGGCCCGGAATTCCCAGCCATCTCGTCTTCTCCTTATCTCGCGGCGTATTCTGCTCCGGTGCCGGCGCTGTTTCCCGGTCCAACACCTGGCGGGCCGGGGGCTGCCTTTGTACCGGTAGTGCCGTTTTTCCCTATGCCAGGCGGCGGAGGAATTATTGGTAACAGGAATTCGTCTACTCCGCCTCCGGGCGGTGGGGGCGGAACTCCCGGGACTGGCGGCGGCACACCTGGAAGTGGCGGTGGCGGTATACCGGGCAGCGGTGGCGGAGGCGGAGGAACTACCCCACCTCCTGGCGGCGGCAACGGCGGTGGGACCCCTGGTGGCGGTGGTGGCACGCCTGGCGGCGGTACGCCTGGAAGTGGTGGTGGCGGAACTCCGCCTCCGGTAGGCGTACCTGAACCTGCGACCGCAGTATTGGTATTGGTTGGATTGGGTGCCGCAGCTATGCGGGCGCGTAGCAAACGCAAAGCGTGTTAAACTTTCTTCAGTGAACGCAAACTTCTATTAGCGGCTCCTCTTCAAGCCTACCGGCTTGCGTGTTGTTACTTTCCTTCTGTCAATTCATCTGAACAATTAAATTCGTGAGGATTTTATGGCGGTAACGCTATCCGAGAGATTAGACCAGTTAGGCGCACGCTACGACGAGCTTACCAAAGAGCTCTCCACGTCGGAGGTGGTGTCCGATACCTCCCATTTTCAAAAAGTGGCCAAGCAGCACGCCGAACTGGAGCAGATCGTCGAAAAACATCGCGAGTTCAAACAGATCGAGAAAGATCTGGCCGGCGCTCATCAGATGATTTCCGAAGCGGAAGATTCGGAAATGAAGCAGCTGGCCTACGATGAAGAGAAGCAACTGGTGGCGCGGAAAGAGACCGTCGAACGTGAGTTGAAACTGTTGTTGCTTCCCAAGGACCCCAACGATGAAAAGAGCGTTATCGTGGAAATCCGCGCGGGGACCGGGGGCGACGAGGCGGCGCTATTCGCTGCTGAGCTTTTCCGGATGTATTCGCGATACGCGGAAACGCTAGGCTGGAAGGTGGAAGTGCTGGAAAGCTCTCCTTCTTCGCTTGGCGGCTTGAAGGAAATCGTTGCGGCCATTCAGGGTTATAAGGTTTATTCCAAGCTGAAATATGAAAGTGGCGTTCACCGCGTGCAGCGCGTGCCAGCCACGGAGCAACAAGGGCGCATCCATACTTCCGCTGCGACCGTCGCGGTGCTGCCGGAAGCCGACGACATCGACATTAAAATTGAGGCCAAGGATTTACGCATCGATACGTTTTGCTCTTCGGGACCGGGTGGGCAATCCGTTAACACTACCTATTCCGCGGTGCGCATCACGCACTTGCCCAGCGGCCTGGTGGTTTCGCAGCAGGACGAAAAATCACAAATCAAAAATCGCGCGAAGGCCATGCGCGTTTTGCGCGCGCGGCTCTATGAGCAGGAACTGGAAAAGCAGCAAGCGGCCATCCTTGCGGAGCGTCGTGGGCAGATCAAAACGGGCGACCGCTCGGAAAAAATCCGTACTTATAATTTCCCGCAAAATCGCGTCACCGATCACCGCATTGGTTTGACGCTGCACCAGCTCACCGATGTGATGGATGGCAAGTTGGCGCCGTTGGTGGATGGCCTGGTTTCGCACTATGAAGCGGAACGACTCGATCAGGAGCTGGGCGGCGCGGCGTAATCGCTTTCAGGCGCGTGTTCTAGATCTGTTTCCATGTCAAACACCCTGCATCGCGATGTAAAAGTGCCGATGGAACTTCGTGGCGCGCTGAGAACGGGAATTTCGCTGCTGCGCGAGAAGCAAGTCACTTCCTACACGCTTGCCGCTGAATTGCTGTTGCTTCACGTGCTAGGCCGCGACCGCGCTTGGTTGTATGCGCATCCTGAAGAAGCAATAAGTTCCCAAGAGTTGGATAAATTTCTATGTTTGATTGACCGTCGCGCGAACGGCGAGCCCACGCAGCATCTCACCGGTAAACAGGAATTTTGGAGTCTGGAATTTGAAGTCACACCAGACGTGCTTATCCCGCGGCCGGAGACGGAGCATGTCATTGAAGTCGCGTTAGGTCGATTGGCGTTACGTGAACTTCGCGCCGGCAGGCCGCAGAAAACGAACGGCGAAGGGTTTTTAATCGCGGACATTGGAACGGGCTCCGGCTGCCTGGCGATTGCTTTGGCGAAGGAACTTCCCGGTGCGACGATTTATGCTACAGATATTTCTTCGGCAGCGTTGGCCGTGGCGCGTAGGAATGCTGAACGTCACAAAGTTGCGGACCGCATTCACTTTCTCGAATCGGATTTAGCGCTGACGCTGTCTGTGAACGGCGCCGCAGAATCCGCGTTCGATCTAATCGTGAGCAATCCGCCCTACATACCCAGACGCGACGCGCATACACTGGCGCGTGAGGTGCGCGATCATGAACCCGTCATCGCGCTGTATGGCGGCGAAGAAGGCTACGAACTTTATGCCGGCCTCATTGCTCTGGCACGACGATATTTAAAACCGGGCGGAATTTTCGTGGCCGAACTTGGGCATGACAGTCTGCCAGCGGTACAACCGCTACTGGATACCCGGGAGTGGACAGCCGTGGGCGTGAGCAACGATCTTGCCGGCATTCCACGCGTGATCGCGGCGGGACGCTCGCCTCAGAAATAAATTCCTGGCGACGACGCGACTTTCTCTTTGCATCCTAATGTGCGTGGCGGGCTGCCTGTTGTCGCCTATTCGCAACGGGCGTAGGCTTAGCTGAACATGCCGGATTTAGCACGTTTTCGCGCCAAGCATGATGCTCCTGCCGAATTAACTCCGCAGACTGCTACCTCAATACTGCACGTCGACATGGATGCGTTTTTTGTTTCCGTGGAGCTGCTGGAGCGTCCCGAGCTTCGCGGTAAGCCTGTGGTGGTGGGTGGACGCCCTGACCAACGTGGTGTGGTTACCGCTGCCAGTTACGAAGCGCGGAAATTTGGCATTCAGTCAGCGATGCCGTTGCGGACCGCGGGACGCTTGTGCCCCCACGCGATTTTTCTGGACGGTCACCATTCGAAGTACACGCAATGGAGCGATCGGGTGTCCACGATACTCACAAACTTTTCTCCTGTGGTGGAAATGGTGTCCATCGACGAGGCTTATCTCGATCTCGCCGGCACGGAACGACTGCACGGACCTCCACTGGCCGCCGCTGACAAACTGCTTCGGAACATTACGCGCACAACTGGTCTGCCATGTTCGGGTGGCCTCGCTTCGACACGGTTGGTGGCGAAAGTAGCCTCCGATCAGGGCAAACCACGCGGACTCGTTTGGGTTCCAGCAGGAAGCGAAGAGCGATTTCTGGCGGAGCTACCGGTGCGAAAAATTCCCGGCATCGGAAAAGTCACAGAGAGAGCCTTGCGCGCGATGGGAATCGAAACCGTGGAACAAATCGGGGCGCAGGCACAGGAAAAACTGGAGAAAATTTTCGGGCAATGGGGCACGGCGCTGTACCGCAAAGCGCGGGGCGGCGACTCCTACGAGTTCGTAGTCGATGCGGAACCCAAATCCATTTCTCAGAATCACACATTCAACGAAGATACTGATGATTCTGCGGCTTTGACCGCGGTGCTGAGCCATCTATCGCAGAAAGCCTGCAAGCGGCTTCGCGAAGCCGGCCTCGCTACTAGCACGCTTACATTGACGATTCGCTACGCGGGATTCGATACACACACTCGCTCCAAATCTCTTGGCGAAAGTACCGCACTGGACGCCGGAATCAACGCGGTATTTCAGGAGCTGCTTCAGAAACATCGCGATCAACGGCGAAAAGTTCGGCTTCTAGGAGTTAGTCTGAGCAATTTCAGTCACGGCGGAGAGCAGCTCGACTTGCTGCAAGCGGAACGCCGCGAAAAACTGCAGAAACTAACGCAAGCCACGGATCGCCTGCGAGATAAGTTTGGGTTCACCAAGGTGCAATTCGGCGGCTCGCTGCGGCGCAGCGATTCCAAGCCTGAGGATCGCTAAGCTTCCTTCCTTCCATTTATTTCATCCAAGTATTAGCCATTAGGGTGCAGTTAACATCGCATGCGACACCAAGTCTTCTCGCGTGCTGCACTCTGGCGCATAATCGAAAAAGTGACGCCTCGCGAGCTTGCCAATTCGATCTGCGACACATTAATTCGCGAAGGTCATCAGGCCTTCCTGGTTGGAGGCTGTGTGCGCGATTTGTTGCTCGGGCGCGAGCCTGCGGACTATGACGTCAGCACCGACGCGACGCCCGATGGCGTCATTTCCTTGTTTCCCGAGTCGGTGGCAGTGGGCGCGCAGTTCGGTGTAATCATCGTGCCGCGCGACGGCCAGCATGTGGAAGTAGCTACGTTTCGGTCGGACATCGGCTCCGCTGACGGCCGGCATCCCGAGCGAGTGGTGTTCACCTCCAGTCCCGAGCAAGATGTCCAACGCCGTGACTTCACTATCAACGGCCTGTTGATGCGGCACGATTCCGGGAAAATCCTGGATTTCGTTGGCGGCCAAACCGATTTGCATGCCGGAATAATCCGGGCCATCGGCGAACCAACGCGGCGTTTTGCTGAGGACAAATTGCGCATGCTTCGCGCGGTGCGGTTTTCAGCGCGTTTCGGATTTCGGATCGAGGCCGAAACGTTTGCTGCCATTCGCATGCACGCGCACGAAATCGGTCAAGTTTCCGCGGAACGAATCCGCGAGGAATTGACGAAGCTGTTGACCGAGGGCGCGGCTCGCCGCGGCCTGGAATTGCTGGATGAAACGAGTCTACTGAAACATATTTTGCCCGAAGTCGCGGCCATGCAGGGAGTCGAGCAGCCTCCGCAATACCATCCGGAAGGGGATGTCTGGATACACACGCTGCTTATGTTGGAGGAACTTCCTACAGGGAGTTCCGCCACTCTGGCATGGGGCGTTCTTCTGCATGATGTAGGAAAGCCCCCCACGTTCAGGCCGATTTCAGAAACCGGCGATCGCATTCGGTTTAACGGCCATGTTGATGTGGGAGTCCGGATGGCCGAGCTCATCTGTGAGCGTCTGCGCTTTTCGAATCAGGACAGCGATCAGATTCTCGCGCTAATTGCTAACCACATGCGCTTTAAGGACGTATCGCGCATGCGGGCTTCCACGCTGAAGCGGTTCATCCGGCTACCGCGCTTTGACGAGCACCTGGCTTTGCATCGCCTGGATTGCTTGTCGAGCCATCGCCACCTTGATGCTTACGATTTCGTGCGCCGCACTCTGGAGCAAACGCCAGCCGAAGACATTCGTCCGGCTAAGTTGCTGACTGGGAACGATCTGCAAAACCTTGGCTATCAGCCCGGGCCTTTGTTCAGTAAGATTCTGCGGTCGCTGGAAGATGCTCAGTTGGAGGGGTTAGTAAGATCCAGGGAAGAGGCCATCGCATTTGTAATTCAACATTACGGCGAAAATACGCCCGAAATGCGTAAGCAATCTTCAGCGTCAGGATGAACAGGGCATTATCTTATTGAACATGTGTAGTTTAGGGTTTTGCGGGGGCACTATGAGGAAGACGCTATAATTGAGTGAAGTACACTAAGATTTTGTGCTGCAAGGACTTATATCTTAAGACACCTTTT
>JAUTXJ010000232.1 GCA_030838075.1 Acidobacteriaceae bacterium | reverse complement strand
GGGAGCTATCGGTGGCGGCACGGCAGCATTGGAAAGTATGTTAAAAGGGGCGGCCATAGGATGGGTTCAAGGCTATTTTACACGCGGAACCAGAAAAGCGCCAAAGTTAGCCAGGGGGGGGAAGTTTAGAGCGGCTGGCGGGAGGAGCGCACAAAATCTCGCAAGGTCGTAACGTTAGGACCGTAAGCGCCTATACGCCCGGCGTCCACCGGAAGCCCTAGGCTTTCCGCCAGATCCAGATCCAAACCTGCATCGTCTAGTTCAGACAGGCTAAATCCGGCTGCGGGTAGAACACGATTTACGCCCGTCGGATAGATAGGCCGGGGCGGACGGTGACGCTGCCAAGGCCGGCGCGCCAGCTCGTAAAATTGCTTCCAATCGCGTTTGTGCCAGGTGGTCATTTGCTTTGCAGTCCGTTGCTTTCGCCTACTTGACCTCTCTACCACTATTGTTAGTTACGTTCTTGTTCACCCGTTGGATGCGTCTGTCGCACTTTGGGTTCCCCCCGTTTGTAAAATCCGTGTAAAGCCCTATCAGGAGGGAGCCAAAACAAAGTCGAGCTACTGATATACTTCACATTCTTCCCACGCAATGCAGTTTCTTTCCCTATTGTTTCAAACCCGTCATTAGTGGATTTGTTCCGCTCGCGGAGCAGATCAGCAGGAGCCTGTAGGAATTAACAGGGGCCAATGTATTTGCGAAGATTACAGAAATCGGGTTCGCGACATGCGAGTTATGCCGTGCGAGACAGATAGCCGTGGCAGCTCGAACCTTGACGGTAACTTAAGGAACAGAGGTTGTCCAGGACGCAGAGATTTAAACTACGGCAAGAAAAACTGCTTGCGGCGTTACAGCACAACAAACGCTCAGGATTTCAAGCGGAATTCACTTACCAGCGATTGCCTCGGTCACCGCGATCACCGCCGCGATCACCTCGATCACCGCCACGGCCGCCACCGCCACCGCGCCCACCACCACCGCCCCCGTGGCCGCCCCGGCCGCCGCCATAACCGCCACCGCCCCCGCCTGGACGCCCGCCCCCACCGCCGCTTCCACGTTCTGCTTGGGGCCGTGCTTCGTTCACCACCAGGTTGCGCCCGCCAAAGTTCTGGCCATTGAGGGAGTTCACAGCGCGATCAGCGTCTTCGTCATTGTTCACTTCCACAAACGCGAACCCACGCGATTGCCCGGTAAACCGGTCGCGAATCAGATTAACGCCTGAAGGAGTTACACCGACTTGAGAGAACCACTCGTTGAGCTGATCTTCTGTAGCCGAAAATGGAAGGTTACCGATATAGAGCTTCTTCACCTGCGCACTCCTTCTTTCCGGAACCCCACTGCGAGTCGCGGAGCGCACTGAAGAAACATCCGTACCAGGGCAGTCGTAAGACCGGGCCACCGCGGACGCAAGTTGTGACTTCAGCGGTCAGTGGAATCCTCTTCCAAAATTAGCCGTTTTGCAACCGGAATGATTTTGTGCGCACGATCTCTTTCATTGCTCATACGTCGCCTGCGCAACCATAAAAGCTCGGCGTGAGTCTCAAACCGCTCACGTACGGTAGCTGGCGTTAATGCGCACATATTCCGCGGTGAAATCACACGTCCAGTAGCGCGCAATGGCGTTGCCGGCGCGCATATTCACAATGATTGGGACGTGTTTAGCGTGCAGTCGGTTACTAGCGGCTCGCTCATTAAAGTTCAGGGGTTGGCCGCGGCGTAACACCGGAATACCTGCCATGTGAATATCTACGCGCGAAGGATCGAAGTTGACTCCCGAGCGCCCGGCAGCCGCAAAAATCCGCCCCCAATTCGGATCGCCTCCGGCAAACGCGGTTTTCACCAATGGTGAAGTAGCGATCGTCTCCGCGATGCGTCGCGCGGCGCTCTCACTCTTCGCGCCTCGAACTTCTATTTCAATCACCCGCTGTGCCCCTTCGCCATCAGCAACAATCTGCAGCGCCAGCGAACGACAGATATCTTCGAGCGCCGCAGTGAACGCTCGATGAGCCGCCGACCCCGATTTAATGCCCGGAGCACCGGCAGCACCGTTAGCTAGCACCAACAATGTGTCGTTGGTGGAAGTATCTCCGTCGACAGAAATAGCGTTGAAGGTTCGCGAGGTAACGTCACGCAACGTCTTCTGCAGCAGCCCGGGAGCGATGGCCGCATCGGTGACCACGAAAGCCAGCATGGTGGCCATGTTGGGATGAATCATCCCCGCGCCCTTCGCGCAGCCAACAAAATGGATTCTTTTGCCGGACATTTTAAAAGATGCTGCCGCCGTTTTCGGTCGCGTATCGGTGGTGCAGATCGCCAGCGAGAGCTCCGCAAAAGAACGCGCCGACGGACGCCGGTGCCGCGCAATCACCGGCAGCGCACGCAATATTTTGTCGAGGGGCAGCGGTACGCCGATCACCCCCGTGGAGCACACAAAAAGTTCTTCCGGCTGGCAACTCAAACGCTTAGCCGCCTCAGCCACGGTGCGTTGCGCTGCAGCGTGGCCGGCGGTTCCGGTAGCGCAATTGGCGTTGCCGGCATTTACGACCACGCCGCGCATGCGACCGTTGGACTTACGCAGATTTTCTTTGGAAATTAATACGGGTGCGGCAACCACCAGGTTTTGTGTGAAAACTGCCGCCGCGGAAGCAGGTTCATCGCTGCAAAGCAGCCCAAGATCCAGCGCGCCCGTTTTTTTCAAGCCACACGCTGTAGCCGCGAAACGAAAACCATGCGGCAAGGAGGCTTCAGAAAGCGCGTGTTTCATTGCGGGTACATCCGCTGCGTGAGCGCGAGGCTCACGGAAGAGGCCTCCGATCCTCCGCTACAAATTCAGATTGTTGTTGGATAGCGCTTACACCGCTTACCGTCGCTGTCATGGCTTGGCTCCCAGTTTTTTCAATTTGATTTCTAATTCTTTACAAGCTGCTCGAACCGATTCGCGCGCCGTGCCGCCAGGAACTGATTTGGCAGCCAAGGCCGCTTCCACGTCCAATCCATTGGAAAAGTCATCTTCAAAAACCGGCGAAAGCTTTTTTAACTCAGCAACCGGAAGCTCCGTCCATTTTTTATTTTCACGTTCTGCTTGGTTCAGGAGTTTGCCCACAACATCGTGGGCTTGGCGGAACGGCATCCCCTTCCGCACCAAGTAATCCGCAGCTTCAGTAGCCAGTAATGCGCTGTTAGACGCAGCACAATTCAATTTGTCCTCGCGGAATTTCGTTGCGCTCAAAGCGCCCGTCGCTACCGCGAGCATCGCCGCGACCTGATCGTGCGCTGCGAACAGCGCTTCCTTGTCTTCCTGAAGATCACGCTGATAACTGCTCGGCAGACCTTTCAGGGTAGTGAGCAGGCCTACCAGAGCCCCTGTAATGCGCCCTGTTTTGCCGCGTATCAGTTCCCAGGCGTCGGGATTTTTTTTCTGCGGCATCAAACTGCTGCCGGTTGAAAACTCGTCGGGCAGCAGGACATAGCCAAATTCCTGCGACGCAAACAATACGAAATCTTCAGCCAGCCGTGACAGATGTGTGCAAATCCCGGCCAGCGCGAAAAGATAATCCAGAGCAAAGTCGCGGTCACTAACAGCATCCAGACTGTTCGCCGTGATCCGCGAAAAACCAAGCTCACGCGCGACGGCTTCGCGATCAATCGGAAATGAACAACCCGCCAACGCGCCCGAGCCCATCGGGCACGCATCAGCGCTCGCCGCCGCACTCTCAAGGCGCGGAATATCTCGCAGGAACGCTTCCGCATGAGCCAACAAAAAATGGGAAAGCAAAATGGGTTGCGCGTGCTGCATGTGAGTCATACCGGCCATGGGCACATGCAAATTTACTTTGGCCAGAGTTACAAACGTGGAGACCAGCTCCGCGATAGCCGTCTTGATTTGCGCCGCCGCATCTTTTACGAACAGGCGAAAATCAGTAGCCACCAGCTCATTGCGACTGCGCCCGGTATGTAATTTCCATCCCAGCGGTCCCAGCTCTTCGACCAGCGCGCTCTCAACAAAATGGTGCACATCTTCAGCGTCCGGTGATTCTAGAAACGTCTTTTCTTTCTGCGCGCGTTTCGCAATTCGATCGAGCGCCGCAACCGTTTGCCGCACTTCCTCAGCGTTGAGTATTCCCACGCCCTTCAGAGCCCTGGCCCACGCTCGATCCACCGCCAATTCGTGCGGCAGTAAACGCTGGTCAAACGCAAACGAACCCTGGAACGCGTCGAAGCCTGCATTCGGCGCGCGTTCAAAGCGCCCGCCCCACAGCCGGTCATCTTTACGCTCGGTCATTTTTGTAGTTTCAATCGCGCCAGCCAATTAAGCATCCTGACAACACATTACAAAGCTATGAATTCCCGCCTTCAGCCTTGGCTTTTGGCCTCACAGTAACCGGCAACGCAAAAAGATTGATAAATCCTTCCGCATCTTTGGGGTTATAGCGGCCCATGGCGAAGCTCGCCAAGTCGGTGCGATACAGCGAAAACGGCGAAACTCGCTTCGTGACGTTAAGATTGCCCTTCCACAGTTTCAATCCGACCGTTCCCGTCACGTTCTGCTGCGACACATTAAAAAATCCATCCAGCGCGGCGCGCATCGGTGAAAACCACAGACCGTAGTAAACCAATTCCGCATAACGCAACGACAACGCTTGCTGGAAATGCGCCGTTTCGCGATCGACCGTAAGCGTCTCGAGCTCGCGATGCGCGGTGACCAGTAGCGTTCCGCCAGGAGTTTCATACGCCCCGCGAGACTTCATGCCCACCAGTCGGTTTTCGACGATGTCTGTGCGGCCGATACCATGCTTTGCGGCAATTTCATTTAGCGTGTTCAGCAAATCGACCGGCCCGAGTTTCGTGCCGTTCACCGAAACCGGCGTGCCTGCTTCAAATCCAATTTCCATCTCTTCAGCTTTGTCGGGAGCATTTTGTGGGGACGCAATCCATTGCCACATCGCTTCGTTAGGAGAGTTCGCGGGATCTTCCAGCTCGCCTCCTTCATGGCTGAGGTGCCAGATATTCCGGTCGCGGCTGTAAATATTTTTCTTACTCTGCTCCACTTGCACGTTGTGCTTCTGCGCGTACGCGATGGCATCTTCGCGAGAATCAATATCCCATTCACGCCACGGAGCAATGATTTGCACATTTGGCGCAATCGCCTTGTACGCCAGTTCAAAGCGCACCTGATCGTTCCCTTTTCCAGTGCACCCGTGAGAGAGTCCGTCCGCGCCAAGTTTCAACGCAACTTCAGCCTGCCGCTTGGCAATCACCGGCCGCGCCATCGACGTGCCCAACAAATAAGTGTGTTCGTAGACTGCGCCGGCTCTCAACGTCGGCCAGATGTAATCGCGCACAAATTCTTCGCGTAGATCTTCAAGCATTGCGGTTGAAGCCCCGGTGGCGAGAGCCTTCTTGCGCGCCGCCTCCAGATCCTCCTGCTGCCCCACATCTCCGATCACCGCGATGACTTCGCAACCGTAATTTTCTTTAAGCCACGGGATAATGATGGAGGTATCGAGCCCTCCGGAATACGCGAGTACGACCTTTTTCGGTTTAGATTTCTCTTTATTCACAACTCCTCTTTCCAAAAAACAAATCGGCAATCGTTATTGCGAGAATTCGACACACACTAATATCGTGAAAAGTTCTAACACTTTGGACTTTATATCGCTAATGAATATGTGTTCACTTGGCCAAGTGGCGGCGTAAATGGCGCCTTCGCTAACTGAACAGCGTGTGCAGAATAGCTTTCTGCACGTACATGCGATTCTCGGATTGGTCGAGTACCACGGACTGCGGTCCGTCGAGAACTTCGGATGTGACTTCGTGACTGCGGTGCGCCGGAAGACAGTGCAGAAATAATGCCTCGGGCGCGGCCAGCGACATCAGCTCCGCGTTTACCTGATAAGCCCGAAACACGTTCTCCCGCACATCTCCTTCCGCTTCAAAGCCCATGCTGGTCCAGGCATCGGTGTAAACGCCCTGGGCCCCGTCGACCGCCTCGCGCGGGTCAGTGAACAATTCAATTTTTGCTCGCGTTTCGCGAGCGACTCGCTTCGCTTCTTGCAGTACTTCGCGCGCCGGCTCATAAGCCCCAGGGGTAGCGATACGCAAGTGAACTCCCAGCCGCGCGGCCAGAAATATCAGCGAATTGCAGACGTTATTTCCGTCGCCGACATACGCGA
Organism: Acidobacteriaceae bacterium; assembly: GCA_030838075.1. GTDB lineage: Bacteria > Acidobacteriota > Terriglobia > Acidiferrales > UBA7541 > Acidiferrum. Next base: position 6,708 of record JAUTXJ010000232.1, on the reverse strand, counting down.
GCTTGAAACCACGCAGCGAACCGGCTTTTTCTTCAATGGTCATGAAATCGGCCAGCGCTTGGCACGGATGATATTTATCGGAAAGCGCGTTGATCACCGGAATTTCTGTATGGGCTGCCAGCTCTTCCAGCACGCGCTGTTCGTAAACGCGCGCCACTATCCCATGCACCCAGCGCTCCAGGTTGCGCGCTACGTCCGAAATGCATTCGCGTTCACCGAGGCGCGCTTGCGTATGATCGAGAAAAATTACCGACCCGCCCATGCTCTGAATGCCCACTTCAAAAGTTACGCGCGTGCGCAGCGACGGCTTTTCAAAAATCAGGGCGATAAATTTGCCGCGCAGTATGGAAGCGTAACGGCCCGGATGCGCCTTGATATCCGCGGCGAGATGCAATAATTCGCGCGTCTGCGGCGGGTTCCATTCGGCTCCCGTGAGCAAATCATGTGTCAGTAAAATAGGTGCAGCTAACATCGTAGCGGTCATAGTTTCACCTTGCGGTAGCGTATTTATTTGATGGTCTGATGACAGGCGCAGTGATTTCAGCGGCTGCGGGTTTTTCTGAAACGGCGGCTAATACGGCGCTAAACAATTTGAGAAACTCGCGAATTTGCGCGCGCGTTACGATAAATGCCGGCAACAGGCGCAGGATGTGATCGTGCGTGCAGTTAATCAACAGCCCGCGCTTCGCGGCTTCCGCGACGAAAGGCGCGCCTTCCACCGAAAGATGAACGCCCAGCATCAGCCCTTCCGCGCGCACCTCGCGTATAAAATCAAATTTTGCGGCCAACGCCTGCAAGCCGGCCTTCAATTCTTCGCCGCGGCCGCGAACGTTCTCTAATAATTTTTCATCATCGATAATTTGCAGACATTCCAGCGCTGCGGCGCAAACCAAAGGTCCGCCGCCGAACGTCGTACCGTGCAGTCCCGGAGAAATATACGACGCCACCTTGTTGGTGGCTAATATTGCGCCCAATGGCAAGCCCGCGGCCAACGGCTTGGCGATCACCGCCATGTCCGGTTTGGATGCGAACCGCTGATACGCGAAATAGCGTCCCGTGCGGCCCAGCCCGCATTGAATTTCGTCCGCGATCATAAGCGCGCCGTGCTCCGTCGCCAGCGCCCGGGCGCGATTCCAAAATAATTCGCTAACCGGGTAAATGCCGCCTTCGCCCTGGACGGTTTCCAGCAGAATGCCACAGACCGAGTCATCGAATTTCGCTTCCAGGTCGGCCACATTATTGAAACGCACGAATTCAACGCCGGGCACCACAGGCGCGAAGGGTAGGCGGTATTTCTCAGTCGCGGTGACGCTGATTGCGCCATAGGTGCGCCCGTGAAATGAATTCTCGAGCGCCAGAAAGCGATGCTTTCGCGAAGGCTGTCCTGCTGCGTCCTGAGGAGTTCGCTCACATAACCGCGCCAACTTCATGGCGCCGTCAATGGCTTCCGTTCCGCTATTGCAAAAAAATACGCGGTCGAGGCCAGACCACTCGGCGAGCTTGCGTGCCAGTGGACCTTGATACGCATTGTGATAAAGATTTGAAAAATGAATGGCGCGCGCTGCTTCGCGACGAATCGCCTTAACAATTCTAGGATGCGCGTGGCCCAAAGCGTTGACGGCGATCCCGCCAAGAAAATCGAGATATTTTTTCCCGGCCGCGTCAAATACATAACAACCCTTGCCTCGTTCCAATACAAACGGCTGCCGCTTGTAGGTTGGCAGCAGAAATGTTTCAGCGTCCGTGACGCGAGAATCGCTCTTCGCCCCAGCGAGGGTCTTCATTCTGCCGTGCTGCGAAAAGTCCGCGTTCAGCGATCCCGCCGATTTTTTGGGAGCATTGCGCATCACGCCGCCGATAGCGCGGTTTGCGCGGTATTACGCGGTTCACGGATAACCAACGTGCCGGGAACGCCCGGACCACTGGATACTTCCTGGCGGCCGTGATTTTCCGTCGAACGCGATGCCAACAGCAGCGCATCCGGCTCCGTGCCACCCACGATGCGCACTTCGCGAACACCGCCTTCAATCGCGCGTTTAGCGGCCTCCAGCTTCAAAACCATGCCGCCCGAAACCACGCGGCACTGCACCAATCGCTCTATCTCTTCGCAACTGACCGCTGAGAGCACCCGCTCGCCATCCAGCACGCCGGCGACATCCGTTAAATAAATCAATTGGTCGGCGCCGATAAATTCCGCGCAGGCCGCGGCCATATGATCGGCGTTGATGTTGTACAGCTCGTTGTCGGCGCCCAAGCCGAGACATGCCGCGACAGGCACCAGCCCATCGTTCCACAACGATTCGATGAACTGCGTATTCATGCCCGTCAGATAACCGACGTAGCCCAGGCCGCCCTCCACTTCGTTATGCATCATGGGGTCGGCGGTAAAACACTGCGCATCCGCGGCGGAAATTCCCACGGCGGGCTGGCCCTCCGCAGAAATGGCGGCGGAAACTTTCTTGTTCAGTAACCCCGCAAAAACCATGACCGCCACGTCGCGCGACACGCGATCAGTTACTCGCAGCCCGCCGACGAATTTGCTCTCGATACCCATGCGCTTCAGCGTCGCGGTAAAAAGGCGGCCCCCGCCATGGACTACGAGGATCTGATGCCCGTCTTTCGCCAGCGCCGCGACTTGGCTCGCCAGCGTGCGCACCGTCTGGTCGTCTTCGAGTAATGCTCCGGCTAACTTGATCACGATTCTCATTGCAGTGCGGTGTGCTCCTCTATCCCCAGCATGTGATTGAAATTTTGAACCGCCTGGCCCGCTGCGCCTTTGCCCAGATTGTCCAGGCAGGACACAATTACCAGGCGCCGCCCGCTTTTATCGAGCGCAAACCCAATGTCGCAGAAGTTTGTGTGCGCCACGTGTTGCAATTCGGGCAGCGACCCGGCGCGCCATATGCGCACCATCGAGCGGCCGGCGTAAAACTTGCGATACAGGGCCTCAACCCCTTCGCGGCTATGGCTCGCGTCGAGGGTTACATAAATAGTCGATAGAATTCCGCGGCTGATCGGCAACAAGTGCGTCGTGAACACTACTTGCGATTCATCCAGCCCGGTATGCTCTAGAATTTCCGGCGTGTGCCGGTGCGAAAAAAGATTGTAGGCTTTGAAATTGTCGTCGACTTCGACGAACTGCAAATCGCGCCGCAATTCCTTCCCTGCTCCGCTGGCGCCGGATTTGCAATCGCAAATCACGCTGCTCCCTACCGCGATCCAATTGGCATCTGTCAGCGGGCGCAGCGCCAGAATCACGCTGGTTGCATAGCAACCAGGATTCGCCACGATGCGCGCATCCTTTATTTGCTGTTCGTAAATCTCCGGCACGCCATAAGCGGCTTCGCTCAGCAACCCCTCAGGGGCCGCCGGCAATTTGTACCAATCCGAGAATGTTTCGCCCGAGCGGAAGCGAAACGCTCCGCTCAAATCCACTACCCGTAATCCCGCTTCGACTAACGCCGGCACCAGTTCTGTCGAGACGTCATGGGGAGTTGCCAAAAAAGCCACGCCTGCTTTGCTGGCCGTTATGGCCTCTGCTGAGAATGTTTGCAGCGGAGCGTCGCCACGCCCGCGCAATTGAGGAAAAAGTTCGTCCAAACACTTTGCGCCCTGGGTATCGCGCATATAGAACGTCGAAGCCTTTACGGCCGGATGACGCACCAATATCCGCGCGAGCTCGAAACCCGTGTAGCCCGTGACGCCTACTACCGCGATGTGATCTAAATTTCTCATTTCAATAAAGCTTCGATGCGCCGTTGCAGCGATTCGCGGCTTTTTTTATTTGGAGTAATGATCAGTACCGTATCGTCACCCGCGATCGTGCCGGCAATTTCGGGAAATTTTGCTCCGTCCACCGCCGCGGCCAGTGGCTGCGCTCCGCTGGGCGGGGTTTTAAGCACTAGCAAATTTTCGGCTGGCCGAATATCCAACAGAAATTCACCCAACGCTCGAGCCAGCGGCCGTTCCGGCGATTGATCATCGGGCAGCGTGGAAGCCGATTTGTATCCCCGCTGCGTTTTGATCAGCCGAAGTTCTTGTAGGTCGCGAGACAGCGTGGCCTGCGTCACGCGCAGCCGTTGTGCCGCGAGCCTGCGCCGCAAATCTTCCTGATTGGCGATAGAGCCGTCGCTTACCAGCCGAAGAATTTGACCATGCCGAAATGTTTTCCCTGCGCTCAACATTGTCCTCAAATTCAAATATACAGCCTACTGTATTTTTATACAGTCACCCACGCTGTGAGTCAACGCTTTTATGAAATTCTCTTAACCTTCTCGTTGTTCGAAAGGAGTGGGACGGGAACTGGTCATTGGGGCAGTGGTGTAGCATTCGTCGCACTGGCCCGACACCCACTGGATTTTGCATGCGTAGAGTGGTTACCTATAAGGAACGGGCATCTTTACGGCTCTATGATGAACGCTTGCGAAGTCTCGGGCTGCAAAACCGAAGTTCCTCCTGCTTTGCGTGAGCAACAGGTGTGCGTTCTGCATTTCACTTTGTCGGTGGAAAATAGTTGTTCCAGCATGCGCCGCGAGACAGCTCTAGGAAATGCGCCGCACGAGCGCCAGCGTGAAATCATGAAATTCATCGCCGAACACGGCGAGCGCCTGGCCCGCGTAGCCACCAGCGGTTTGCCGCTAACCGATGATCTGAAGGCCCGCATTCTTAGCACTTTCCTCACGCTCATGAACCTGCGAGAAAATCTCGACCGTTCCAACATGCGCAGTTCGTTCGGGCGCACCAGCCAATTGCTGCGTTAGTTCTGCGCTTCGCAGGTCTTGTAAACCCTCATCTGCGTTGCATTTTGTTTACATTTGGGTGGCTTGACGCGACCTATACCGCGAGAGACCATCGTTACAGCTTCGGAGCGCTGCCAATCTCGAAGTTGCGGCGCGCCCAGCGGGGGTAATCCATGAGTGTCCGTGCTTTTTTCCGTGTCTCTTCTATTGTGATCGTCGGCCTCTTCTGTGTTGGACTTCATCCTGTTTATACCGTGGCCAGCCACGCACGCATCATCAGGCTGAGCCTGGTGCAGGGCGATGTGCGAATTCTTCACGACTCCAAGGGCGACCCACTGGCCAACGATAAGGCTCCTTGGGAACGAGCCGTATTAAATCTCCCCATTCGACAGCACGATGTGTTGGCCACCGATAATGGCCGCGCTGAAGTGGAATTCGAAAATGGCGCGATGGCGTTCATAAACGAAAATTCCGTGCTCGAATTTTTTGATCTGTCTCTCGACGATGGGTCACTCACGACTCGCCTCGTTCTTCGTCAAGGCACCGGCTCCTTTTATGTGAACCCTGCGCGTGACGATTATTTCAGCGTCACTGGCGGTGACTTCACCGCGGAAGCGGCCGGCCGCGCAAATTTCCGCATGGACAATTTCGATGACGGCAGCACTGTAGCGGTCATCAAGGGCCAAGTGTCCGTGGTGCACAAGAACGACAACAAACTGTTGGCAAAGGGACAATCGTTTACCATGTCCGCGGGCGCCGCTACCGGTACCATCAACAGCGCTCCGCAGAGTGACGACTTTGACCGCTGGGTCTCAGGGCGAGAAGACAGCGTGGTCACCGCGACCAACGCGGCGAAGCAATATTCCAATACGTCTCCTTACGTTTCCGGTTTTGGTGATCTGTACACTTACGGCGGTTTTTATCCCATCGCGGGAGTGGGTTACGGATGGCAGCCCTATGGCGTCGGGATTGGCTGGTCACCTTTCGACTACGGGAACTGGTTTTATGGTTCGCAATTTGGATGGTCCTTTATTGGAAGTCAGCCCTGGGGATGGTTGCCTTACCACTATGGTGGTTGGCTTTTCCAACCTGGCATCGGCTGGTTGTGGACTCCGACTGGATTCGGCAATGGCAGCGTGCCTGTTAAATTCCATCCGGTTACGGCGACGTTTGTGCGTTCGGGCAGCACCACAGCAATGGTTCCCACGAATCCGGCGGATCATGGCAGTAAGACGCCGTTAAATCTGGCGCACGTTATGCCACTGAATTCCGCAGGCGCGGCGAAAGAGATTCCGGCTGGTGCCAATTGGAAAGTTGTAAAGGAGGTGCCTGCGCAGGCATTCGTTTCGCACGCGAGCCCGGCGAGCGTTCCTGCTCGCAGTTCCCTCACCCTTCAGTCGAGGACTGCTACTGCGCAACCTGCTGGTTCTAGCATTGCCTACGACGCCAAAGAGCACAGGTTTGTGAACAGCAACGTGAACGCAAGGTCGGCGGCCGTTACTTCGTCAGCGACCGGTGCGTCCGTTACGACTTCGTCGCCGGCAGCAAGAGCGTCATCCACCACGTCGCTCGCTCGCGCTGCAACTATAGCAAGTCAAGTGCGGACGATGCCCTCAGCCTCAGCGCGGGTAGCAGCTCCGCCTTCGGCTCTCCGATCCTACGCAAGTGCTCGCGGAGGGGTGTTTGAATCTGGATCAAGTAGACGGGGCACAAGCTCTATAGCAACGTCCACTCGTTCGCTGTCGTCGGGTTCTCGCGGCGCTTCAATGTCTGGGGGCGGGCGTCACTAGTTTTAGCGAATTGTCCGCGCAAAAGACGGCCGGATTTTCGGCCGTCTTTTTTGTGGTACGCCGTGCATGTTCGGCAGCTAGCGGGTGAATGTCCCGTCCCAACCTGATGGAGGTGAAGGGTAGCGAAGCGCAAGGGCGTCACCGTGAGGTGGGGTCTGAAGGAAGCGTGGAGCAAAGAT
>JAUTXJ010000192.1 GCA_030838075.1 Acidobacteriaceae bacterium | reverse complement strand
CCACCGGCTTGGTCGTCGATGACGCCATCGTGGTCATCGAAAACGTGGAACGGCACATCGCTGAGGGCATCACCGAGCCTCACAACGCCGCTTCAGTGGCCATGAAAGAAGTGGCCGGCGCTGTAATCGCAACCTCCCTGGTTCTCGTGGCCGTTTTCGTGCCCGTCGCATTGTTCCCCGGCACCACCGGCATCCTCTTCCGCCAGTTCGCGCTGACCATCGCCTTCTCCGTAGCCATTTCCGCTTTTAACGCGCTCACTCTTACTCCAGCGCTTTCCGCAATTTTGCTCGGTCATCACCGCGAACGCGCGCAGGGCCGCATCTTTAGAGCCTTCAATCGCGTCGTCGCATCCGGCACCAACGCCTACAGCAAAACCGTCCGAGGCGTCATCGGCTGGCGTTTCGCCGCCGTGCTCGTGTTCTTTGCGCTTCTCGGTGTTACTTACTGGATCTATCAGAAAGTTCCTCGCGGATTTATTCCCGAGGACGATCAGGGTTACATCATTATGATCGTCCAGTCTCCGCAAGGCGCGTCGGTGGACTACACGAAAAATATCTGCACCCAGGTCGAAAAGGTGCTGGCCGGGGTTCACGAAGTCGACAGCATATTTTCTATCACCGGTTTCAGTTTCTCAGGCAGCGCTCCAAATCGGGGCATCGTTTTCGCCAGCCTCAAGCCCTTTTCGGAACGCAAAGGGGACGAGCACTCTTCTGCCGGCATTATTGAGCGTCTTCGCCCCCAATTGTTTGGCATTCCCGGAGCATTGGTAATTCCCTTCAATCCGCCGGCCGTGCAGGGCTTGGGACAATTTGGCGGCTTTCAATTTGAACTCGAAGATCTCGGTCGCAATTCTCTCCAGGGTATCGCTGATGCCGCTAATAAACTGGTCGGGGAAGGCAATAGCAGCAAAACATTGGCCGGCCTATTCACTAGTTTCACCGCCAACGACCCGCAATACCTCGTGCGCGTCGATCGCGAAAAAGCCAAGAGCCTACAGGTTCCCCTTAATCAAATCACCGACGCGCTTCAGGTGTACATGGGCTCGGTGTACATAAATGATTTCGATTTCAACAATCGCTCTTACCGCGTTTACATTCAAGCCGACGGCCGTTTCCGCTCCAAGGCTAAAGACATCGACCAGTATTACGTGCGTTCCGACACTGGAAAGACGATTCCGCTCGATGACCTTGTCACCGTGGAGCAAACCGCCAATCCGCAAGTCATCAGCCACTACAATCTGTTCAGGTCAGCTGAAATTGATGGGTCCGCCGCACCGGGCCGCAGTTCTGGCGATGGCATCACCGATATGGAAGCGCTGGCCAAAAAAAGCCTGCCCAACGGCATGACTTTCGAATGGAGCGGCCTGTCTCTCGAAGAATTGCAATCCGGCGGCAAAGCCACAATTTTATTCGGACTTGGTCTCGTGGTGGTCTATCTAACGCTGGCCGCGCAATACGAAAGTTTCGTCCTGCCATTTATCGTTCTGCTGGCCGTTCCTGTCGCGCTGCTGGGCGCGATCGGCTTGCAAGCGCTCCGTGGATTGCAGAACGATGTCTATTGCCAGATCGGTCTTGTGATGCTGATCGGCCTCGCCAGCAAAAACGCGATTTTGATCGTCGAATTTGCCGAGCAATTGCGCGCTCAGGGAATGTCCATAGTAGACGCCGCTGTCGAGGCCGCGCGCATACGCCTCCGCCCCATTCTGATGACCTCGCTGGCATTCATCCTGGGCGTCCTTCCGTTGGTGTTAGCTCAAGGCGCGGGCCGCGCAGGCCGCATCTCGGTAGGCACCACCGTGTTCGGCGGCATGCTGGCTGCTACCACGCTCAATCTGATCTTCATTCCGGTGCTGTACGTCATCGTGAAAAGCATTGTCCCTGGCCGCACCCAAACCAAAGCAATACCCGGCGCGGCACCTGCAGCCCCTCACACCTGAGTCTAGATTTGCTATTTGAAGTTCGCTTATTCGTGATTAGAGATTTGTTTAGTAGCGCTTTACGTTTAGCTATTTATTATTCGCCGGCAGACTTGAAAAGTACTGATCGAGGCCCGCCTTAACTTCTTCCACCGCTCGATGAACATTGAGGTCCAATGCTGTCACCATGGCTTGGACGTCTTTGCCGCTCACCGGTTCATCGTGATTGTAATAATGTGACCATACCGTCGCTCCCGATTTCAGATCCTTCAAGTCGAATTCCGCGGTCACTCGCGCCTGAAGTGGCTCGCCTTCCACCTCTTTGAAGTCGTACAACCTTCCATGCAAAATATAATCCGCTCGACTGCTGCTGCGTTGCAAAGAAACATCGCGATAGTGCCCTGAAGCGCGCAACTCTCTCAGCAAGACTTCCTGAATCATTTCCGCGGGAGGTTCGCTCCATCGTTGGAATTCATACGTGCCCATTCGTGTCTTGGTCGCGCTATAAACAATGCGATCTTCGCGATAGAGATGCGAAGACACCAACGGTCCCAGCACCAGAGAAACTCCCGACGCGCTGACCTCCATGTGCGGTGTCTCAGTTGGTACCGTGAGTTGATAATATTGCATTGGATGTGCCCCGCCGCATCCGGCTATTGCCGCGACTGTCATCGCCAAAGCACAGCTCACGGCTTTTACGTTGAGCTGGCGATAAACATTTCGCCAACTCGTTTTTGCATTACGACCCTTTGCGCTAAAAGCCACAATGTTCATTGCTGCTTACCCGTCCTATGCTCGCGAGGCGTGGTAGCCCGCAGCAGTGTGTACGGCTTGTTCCTGATGGTTTTCGTGAATTCTTTCAAATTTTCGCTCGCGTCGCGGAAGTTTCCGAGCATCTCATCGATATTCTCGGAGTTCACGTCCAGCGTCTGATCGATTCGCCCGGTCAGATCGGTAACATTGTTCAACGATTTCCGCAGTTGTATCACTGCCTGGCGAACGTCCTCGCGGTTTTCTCCAATTAAACCATCCACGTGGTCCAATGCCTTGTTGGCTTCCGCGGAGGTCTTGCGCAAATCGTCAAGCAGCGGCCCCAATTTTTCGCTGCTCGCATTCAAATGCCCGATGGTCGCTTTTATCGCCGGCCGGTTTTCCGCCAGCATCTGGTGAGCCTGGGCCAACGTTCCACCTAAATTCGATCGATTGTCATCGTTCAGCAGATCGTTGACGCGCGCAATCGTAACCTTCAGTTCCGTGGCGCGCTCATTCAATGTGTGTAAAAGCTGTTGTGCTTCAGGCGCGATTTCATTAATCCGTTCCGTGATGGCGGTCAAATCGATATATCTGTCTGACGGCAGCGTCGAGCCATCTTTAGCTAAGGGCGACTGCAGACCTCCCGGCACAATCTCCAGATGGTTATCGCCCAACGGACTCATGCTCATAATCCGGACGTGGCTGTCTGTCTTGACCGGCAAATCGCCTTGTACCCCGAGCGTGATTTCTATGTTCGCGGGATTTTGCGGATCGATGCGTAACTTCTCCACTCGACCGACTTTCGGCCCCCCTGCGTAACGCACCGTAGACCCGACTTCCAGGCCGCCGGCAAACGGAAAGAATGCATGAAATGATTTCGCCGTCCGTCCAAAGGCCCCGGTGATGCCAAATACCGTCGCGACTAAAACTGCAGCCGCAACAATTACAAACAATCCCACCACCGCTTGTTCCCGTCTTGGCTCCATCACGCACCCCTTTTGGCAACAGCACCCCGGTTCCGGCCCGATTGCTTGGTTAACATCTGCAGATAATCCATTTCACGCGCCACTTCCGGTTCCGGCACGCGATCCAGAAACTGTCGAAGTCGCGGCTGCGTACTTTTTCTCATTTCTTCGACCGTACCGATGGCCTCAACATTCCCTTTATCAATCAGCACCATGCGGTCCGCAATCAGAAAGGCGCTGGCCAGCTCGTGAGTGACGACGATAATAGTCATCTTGAATGCTCGCTTCAATTCCAAAATTAATTGGTCGATGCCCGCCGCAATGATCGGATCAAGTCCAGCCGACGGCTCATCGAAAAACAACATTTCCGGATCCATCGCTAACGCCCGCGCCACAGCTGCGCGTTTTTTCATCCCTCCGCTCAGCTCCGAAGGTTTGTAATCTTCAAATCCTGCCAGCCCCACCTGCTCCAGTTTCAGCCGCAGCATAATCTCGATCGTCGAATCTTCCAGCTTGGTGTGTTCCCGAAGCGGAAGCGCCACGTTTTCGCCCACGGTCATCGAACCGAACAACGCGCTCCCTTGAAAAGACATTCCCAACTTCTTGCGAATGTCGTCCATGTCTTCGACAGAAGCGGTCGCAATATTCTTGCCTCGGATAATCA
>JAUTXJ010000173.1 GCA_030838075.1 Acidobacteriaceae bacterium | reverse complement strand
GCCGAGCGGGCGCAAAAATCCAATTAAAGCCTGATCGCGGTGCAGTAGCGGAACGTCGGCTTGTCCGGTCTTGTCGTTCGCGCCGTAACACAACACCTGGACAATCACATCGGAGGTGCGAAATACTTCTGCGCGATCGGCGGCAACTCGCGCGCCTTTGGCAATGTAATCTGCGTCAGGATAACCGGCGCTGGCACCAGCGCCCGCCTCGACGACCACTTCCATGCCCGCTTTTGTCAGGAGCGGAAGGACGGCGGGGACCAACGCCACGCGTCTTTCCCCCGGATAAATTTCTCGGGGCACGCCTACAATCATGAACAGACCTCCTGTGTTGGATGTTTCGTTTGCGAAGTGGGCATGGTTGAGGGCTAGGAGAGATATTTTAGCGTGGTCTCGATTAATTCGCTGGTTCCTTTGTAGGGATCGCCTGGACTATCGAATTCCATGGAGCAGTAACCCTTATAATGCGCGCTACGTAGGATGCCAAATGTTCTGGGCATGTCGACGCGAAATTCCTTGCCCTGCTCGTTGGTTTCAAGAGCTTTGACGTGGCTGATGTTATAGGCGTGCGCGAACATGGCCTGCACTCCTTGGTACGCATGGTCCTCACGGCCGGTTACGAGTGAATTCGCGAAATCGGGAAGCGCGTGCAGCCAGGGACTGTTCACTTTTTCGATTACCTGAACGATAAAAAAGGGGTCTTCGCTGAGAGGATTGTCATTCTCCAGATTTACGACGATATTTTTTGTGGCGGCATATTCTACCACCTGAGACAAACTATCGGCGGCACGCTGCGCGTTGGGTTCTGAATCGCTAGCCTGGGGCACGTTACTACGAATGCTGGGCGATCCCGCGGTGGCGGCGGCATCTACCCACTGCTTGCTGAAGGCCACATACTTTTCGCGCTCGGCTTTGTTTGCGGCGTAGGGGCTATGCTCTCCATCGACCGCGATATTGACGATCATACCGCCGGCTTTTTCCACACTTGCGCGTATCTCCTCCAAATAAGTCTGGTCCAGTGAGCGGAAGTGTTCACTCCAGGGCTCGATTTTCCTGATATTGAATTTCTCAGCTACATGCACTGAAAAATCTTTGAGTTCGAGTTTGGGGCCGCCGAGTGCATCTTTTCGCACTGCCAGGTAGTTCCTGAATGGATACGAAGCGATGGCAATGCGCTCTCGCGGTTGCTGCGGAAAGCGCATGCTGGGTTGTGCGGTGTCGGCCGATGCGGTGACCATGCTGGGAAGCAGGGCTGCGCCAGCGAAAGTCGAAACCGCTTCGATTAAAAAATGTCTTCGCGTTTTATTGTGCAAAGTCGCGCCAGTCTAGCAGATTCATATTGGTATCGCTACGCAGTCAAACTTCTTGGCACTATGTTATTTGCATGAAGCAAAAACGGGGGTCGCGAAAATCGTGGAGAGCGCACTAGATATCGGATTGAAAGAGAACTGGCGGCTTGCTGCGTCATTTTTGTTGAGGGGATTTCTAGCGGGCGTCTGCCGCACCGGCGTACTTCTTACGCTTCTGTCGTCGACGGCGACCCTGGCTGGCGCGCAGTCAAATGCACGGCAAGGCGAGAGCAATGCCGCGGTACAAACTCAAATGCAAAACGTGAAGTTTCGCTTTACCGAATCTGCAACGGTTTACATCAAAATGCTGAGCGGAGAATTGCTGCCCAACGAGGGGTCTGAATTCCCTGTTTTCGATAATAAAGAATCGTTTCGGCTGCGCATTGGGTATGCGGAAATCGACATTGCGGCTGGAGACCTCGCAAGCGTATTTAACGCGTATGTATTTGCGGGTGCTAACAGTCCGCTAAAGGGCGTTTCGATGAGCATTGAGAATGGGCATTTGACGATAAAGGGCAAGTTGCATGATGTCGGCACTATTCCATTTGAAACGGAAAGCACGTTGAGTCCGACTGACGACGGGAAAATCTTGCTGCGCACCGCAAAAGTGAAAGCCCTGCATGTTCCGGTGAAAGGCATTATGAATTTATTTGGAGTGGAGATTGCGGACTTAATCAAAAATGGCAAACTTCCGGGGGTCGAAGCTCGCGCCGACGATTTAGTGCTCGATCCTTCGATTGTTTTTCCGGCTCCGCGCATGGAGGGGCGGGTCACGGAGACACGCATCGAAGGCAATATGATCGTGCTGATCTTCGGGGACAAGAGTCGCGCGACGAAAGCGCGGCAGGCCGGCAACTACATATCCTTTTGGGGGAACCGGCTGCGCTTCGGGAGACTCACGATGACTGATGTGGATATGACTCTGATCGATATGGATCCTACGGACCCTTTCGATTTCTTCCTGGATCGCTACAAAGATCAGATTGCAGCGGGTTATTCGAAGATTTCCTCAAACTCCGCTTTGCGAATTTTTGTGAGGGATTTTAATAAATTGGGAAAATCGAAAGCGGCGGCAAAGGGAGCAAATTAAACTACTGTAGGGCTACCTGCGTAAATCCCAGTCCGGTCAGCATTCCTGTAACGGTATTACGCGCATTCTGGTCCGCGGACTTCAAGATCCCATCCACCAATGCAGACTGCTGCAACTGGCGTTCGGCTTCTTCGCGCACTTCGCTTTCCAGATTGGGATCGGGAGATGAAAATAATCCGGTGTCGCGAGAATAAACGCGGCTCTTGGCATTGTCGATGCGTGTACTGAAGACTTCGGCAGGCGGCAAACGTAAGGAAATGTTATGTCCCTGGACGCTGACGTCACTGCTTTTGATGTTTGCGAGGTTCACGCCAGCTACCACTTCACCGTGAACGACGAGAAGGATGCGATCGCCAGCCAAAAACTTTGTCAAGTACTGATTATCGCGCGCTCCACCGATGATTTTGTCCATGGTATAGCTGACCGTTTCCAGTTTCTGTAATTGCTGAATCTGGCGGACCACTGTGGGCTGGTCCACATTTATGCGCATACCGCCGTTGCGCATAAATCCCATCAGATGCAGAAGACCTACGCCGGTAGACAACCACACCGCAGCTCCAATGAACGCGATGGTCAGAAGGCTACCGGCAAGAATGCCTTTCACTACCGAAAAAGCCTTATTGGCGGGAGGAGTAGCTGGAGTGGTTTGTTCTATCGCGGCCATAAAAGTGAACCAAACCAAGTGTACCGCGAATCAAAACGTGGTGATGCGGTAGTGCGTTCAAACTTTCCACATCTGCGATGCGTGAAAGAGCCGTATGCTTAGAGGTGACGTGTAGGGTGTAAAAATTGGTTAGTTTTCCATTCGCCACGTTGAGTTAATTGGGTGTGCAATGAATAAAAGTGCCGCGACAGATGCCATTCGCCAGCAGTTAAAAGAAGTAGCGGTAGAAGTTAAGCAAATGGGCGGATGGTCCGGATTTAAAAGTGGCGAATGGCTTTTTCAGTTGATGGAGAAAACGTTTCGCCACTATTCGCAGAATGCCACCAAGGAATCGTTCCCTCTTGAATTCCCGGGGCGCACACGTGCCGAGATTGCGGAGAAGCTGATTACTTCAGCGAGCAATAAAGCGGCGCTGGCTGGGGCCATCACGGGCGCTGCTGTGTCGGCCGATGAGCTGGTGGGACTCTTCACCGCTGGGGAAGGCGTGATCGGCTTGCCGGTCAACATAGCGGTCGCGGCTACGGCGATTTGCTCCGAAGTGTTTTTTACCGCGCGCATACAGTTGCAATTAGTGGCGCGTCTGGCGGCTTTGTATGGCGCGACGCTCGATCCAGAAAAAAATCCTGATGACCTGCTGGCGATTATGAATTTCGCATTTGGCGGGGCGGCAGCTGAAGGACTTAGCAAAGAGGCGGCTAAGTCCGGGACGAAAATATCGGCGGCCGTGGTCGGGCGGTATTACGCAAAACGGGAGTCGTTTGAGGTGCTGAAGCGTTTCGCTAAAAAGTTGGGCTACAAACTTTTGCGCCGCTCGTTTGTGAATGGTGTGGTGCCGGGCGTCTCCATGTTGATGGGTGCAGTGTGGAACAAGCGAACGACTAAAACGATCGGCAAAAACGCAGTAAAGTTTTTCTCGGCGCGGCCACCGATCCTGTCGGTTTCAGCCGTGCAAGTAGTGCGTCGCTAGTTTGCGCACTGAGACCGCCAATCCGGCGCTTGGCGGTTATAAAGTTGCCGACAAGCGAATCCTGCCATAAGATATTCACGTGCCGGAGTGGCGGAATGGCAGACGCAGAGGACTCAAAATCCTCCGGGCTCACGCCCGTGTAGGTTCGACTCCTATCTCCGGCACCAACTTTTTTTGTCCCTTCCGCGTCATTTCTGCCCTCCATTAGAAAACTAAAAACATCTGAACACGGTGGATTGAATCGGTTTAATATAGCCCCGCAACCGTCATTGTTCGGGCCGCTCGGCACTCAAGAAAAGTTTTCGGAGGTTTGAATGGTCGGATTCAGTAAATACTACCTCCTCGCGTTGACGGCCATTTCCTTGGCCCTCCCCGCCGAGATTGCAGCCCAAGCGAAACACTCATCCACATCGACAAACAAGGCGCGCGACGAACAAGCGAAATACTCCCCTGCGACGAAAACCGAGTCGCGTGAAGAGCCCGGCAAAACATTTCTGCATAAGGACTGGCAGGTGCAGTCATCGTGTGATAACAAGGCGGCGGGCGACAAGATTTCAACTGCAGGTTTCGAGGCGGAACGCTGGCACCGGGCAAACATCCCTGCGACGGTCGTGGGTGTTTTAGTGACGGACAAAACGTATCCGGATCCGAACTATGGAACGAATTTGAAAAACTTTCCTGGCATGTACTTTTCGGAAAAGACATTTTTCGCCAATGTGGATATGCCAGTGGGCAGCCCTTTTGCTTGTTCGTGGTGGTTTCGGACGGAATTTACGGCGCCAGCGGAGGGAGCCGGCACAACCGACTGGCTGCATTTTAACGGCATCAACTACCGCGGCAATGTCTGGCTCAATGGCCAGAAGGTTGCGGACGCCAAGGACGTGGCCGGAACTTACCGCACGTTTGAATTCAACGTTACAAAATTTTTGAAACGTGGTGAGCGCAATGTCTTGGCGGTCGAAGTTTTCGCGCCGGGGAAAGACGATCTGGGAATTACATGGGTGGATTGGAATCCCACGCCTCCTGATAAGGATATGGGCCTCTGGAAGGAAGTGTTTTTGACGCGCAGCGGTGCGGTATCGGTGCGCAATCCTTTTGTGTCGTCGAAATTGGATACGAATTATAAGTACGCAGCGTTGACAGTTGCGGCGGATCTGCAGAACAGCTCCGACCATGTGGTGCGTGGCGTGCTGCGAGCGGAGATCGACGGCACGAAGGTCAGTCAGCCCATCCAATTGGCCGCTGGTGAAACAAAAACGGCCCGCTTTTCGCCGGGGAAATTTGCGGCATTGAAACTGGCGCACCCGCACCTGTGGTGGCCGTACACCATGGGGGAGCCGTTTTTGTATTCGGCGAAAATTTCTTTTGAAGTGGCAGGGCGAGCGAGCGATACCGCGACAACAAACTTTGGCATTCGAGAAGTTACTTCGGAGCTAACCGACCAGGGTTTCCGTCTGTTTAAGATAAATGGCCGGAAGTTTTTGATTCGCGGGGCTGCATGGGCACCGGATTTATTGTTTCGGTGGGTGCCAGGCAAGCTGGACGCGGATTTATCTTATGTTCGGGACATGGGGCTGAATACGATTCGTCTTGAGGGGCGGCTGGATCGCGAGGAATTTTACGAGAAGACGGATCGGCTAGGAATTCTGGTCATGCCGGGGTGGACCTGCTGCGATGCGTGGGAACGCTGGAAAGATTGGCATGCAGACCAGCGCGAAATTGCGGCTGCGTCGCTAAAGAGCCAAATCCACATTCTGCGGCAACATCCCAGCGTGTTCGTGTGGCTGAATGGAAGCGATGGGCCTCCGCCGGCCGACGTGGAGAGCATGTATCTGGGAATTCTCAAGGATTTGGAGTGGCCGAATCCGACGCTGTCGTCCGCAAGCGAAACGGCTACGACGGTTACGGGAGGATCCGGGGTAAAAATGACCGGGCCGTACGAATATGTTCCGCCGATTTATTGGCTGACAGATAAGGATGCTGGAGGGGCTCACGGCTATAACACGGAAACAAGCCCGGGCCCGGCGATTCCGCCGCGAGAATCGCTGGAGCGATTCATTCCCAAGGATCATTTGTGGCCCATCGACGACGTTTGGAATTTTCACGCGGGCAAAGAGCGCTTCACGACGATAAATGTTTTTGCCGATGGACTGAATCGCCGCTACGGGCAAGCTACTTCGCTGGATGACTTCGAACGCAAAGCCCAGGCGGTTACGTACGATGGGCAACGCGCCATGTTCGAGGCTTACGCGAGAAATAAGTACACCTCCACGGGAGTGATCCAGTGGATGCTGGATAACGCGTGGCCATCGTTGATCTGGCATTTGTACGATTACTACATGGTGCCCGCGGGTGGGTACTACGGGACGAAGAAAGCCTGTGAGCCGGTGCACGTGCAATATTCTTACGATAATAATTCCGTGGCGGTGATCAACAGCACCTATGAGCCACTCAAGGGCGTGAAAGTCACGGCGAAAATGTACAACCTGGATGCTTCCGATAAAAGCACGAAAGAAGCGACTCTTGATCTGGAACCGGACAGTTCGACTACCGCGTTCGAACTGCCGAAGGTTGAGGGGCTAAGCAAAACCTATTTCCTGCGGCTGCAGTTACAGGACCGCGCGGGGAAATTGGTCAGTGACAATTTTTACTGGCTTTCGACCAAGGCGGATGTGCTGGACTGGAAAAATAAACAGGATACGGTGTACACGCCGCAAGCCGAATTCGGTGATCTGACGGGGCTGGCTACGCTGCCCGAAGTGAAGCTCGACGTGACTTCGTCTTCAAAAACAGACGCGACGAGAAATACGACTCGAGTAACGGTAAAAAATCTGGATAACAGCATCGCGTTCATGGTGCGCCTGCGGGCTACTCGCAACAAAGGCGGGACGGATATTACTCCGATCCTTTGGGAGGATAATTATTTTTCATTGCCTCCGGGGGAACAGCGCGAAGTTACGGCGACTTATTCCTCTGCGGCGCTGGGCGGTGATTCGGCGGTGCTCGAAATAGAAGGGTTTAACGTCGCCAAACAAACGCTGGAGGCAGACACGGCCACGGGCGGCAACCACTAATCGCAGCGCAACTTTCTTAACGCAACTTCCGTACAGATTCTGGGTTATTGATGTGCGTGTATCTTGGTGGCGGTTTGCAAAGGGACACGCAACCCGTCTTCGTTCCTGAAACATCGAATACAATAGATCAAGGGGGGCGGCTGCTGTTTCGACGACTGGTCCCTTCCGGTGTGGCCACCAGGCTTGAGAGGAAAATCAGTGATGAATTCATTCAAGCATTTAGTGGGCGTAGGGGCTCTGGCGTTGATCTTCTGTGCTGGCGCGTCTGCGGATACGCTGGAGCTAAAAGATGGACGCGTCATTCAGGGGAGATATCTGGGTGGCACACGAGTAATTGTGCGCTTCGAAGTCGAAGGTGACGTGCAAACCTTCCGCGTTTCGGAAGTGTCTGCAGTGAGGCTGGACAGGCGTTCTGGCCGCGACCGGGATGACAATCCTCCTCCTGCGAACGGCCCTTATGAGGGGGCGCCGCCAGATCAGGGGCAGCCGAACGACCAGGGTGGACCGCCGCCGAACGCGGATAACGGACGGAATGATGGGCCTCCGCCACCGGATCAAGGTCGGCCCAATGATTACCCGCCGCCACCGCCACCGCCGGATCGGGACAAAGACCGAGACCGTGACAGAGACGCAAACCGGGATCGTGATCGCGATTATGATCGTGACCGGGATGGCGAATCACATCACTATGTGTACGCAGCACCAGGAACTCCTGTAACGTTGCCGGCGGGTGAACCGATTCTTGTACGGATGATTGACCCCGTGGATTCGAAGCACAACGTGGTGGGCGATGTTTTCAAAGCTAGCCTGGAAACGGACCTGGGAGTTAACAATGTTCTAGTGGCGCGGCGTGGCAGCGACGCTTTCGTTCGCCTGGCTTATACCAAAGAAGCGCGCGGTCTGTCTGGCAGCTCGGAACTGCAATTGGAACTTACGCGCATCATCATCGATGGCCGGGAATTTCCGGTGGTGAGCGGGGAGTACACCATGAAGGGTAAGGGACGCGGCGGCGACACTGCCAAGAAAGTGGGAGGTGGGGCGATCGTTGGCGCAATCATTGGCGGCGTTGCCGGAGGTGGCACCGGAGCGGCCATCGGCGCAGGAGTGGGAGGCGCTGCAGGCGCGGGTGCTGAGATACTGACGCGCGGGCGTGCGGTGCGAGTGCCCAGCGAAACGTTGCTGGAGTTCCGGCTGGATCAACCGGTAACGGTTACTCCGACGCAACGCTAGGAGTACGCGGCGCCGAGGGAAATTAACTTAGAAACGAGGGCGCTTTTGGCGTCCTCTTTTTGTTTCTGGTAATTACTTGCAGCTCCATTTTCATCGCACGCTTCCTGCCGGCATGCGGTTCTTGACTTCTGAACACGACTTTGACGGGTTCGTCGATTTTCTAATTGGGATTGCATGACGGCTTTTGTTCCGTACACTACCGCACGCACTCGGCTGTTATCTAATTAGACGCACGGCAGCTAAGTTCGGTCTTGCCACTCTCACTGTTAGTTAATAAGATACCCCCTCTACTGGAGAGATAACGTGCCCAAAGAAAAACCACGAGTAAACATCGGAGAGGTGATCAAGACCTATCGCAGCCAGCGGGGACTTTCGCAGGGCGATATAGAACGGCGCACTGGATTGCTGCGCTGCTATCTGTCGCGCGTAGAGAACGGGCATACGGTGCCCTCGCTCGAGACCCTGGCTAAGATTGCGGAGGCCATGGATATTTCTCTGGCGGACTTTTTCCCGGGGACTGAGACGCCGCGCGATAAAGAGACGCAAAAGATGCTCGGGGAACTTTCGCAGGACGAAATTCGCTTTCTTGCGGAGATCAAGCGGTATAGCACGACGCTGTCTGATGGAGACAAGCGACTGGTGCTGGCGATGATTCGCAAGATGGCTAGTTTGTTGCCGCTGACTGTGGCGCGCAAACCGCTAGCGCGACGCCCCACGGTTTAGTTCAAATCTACTGAAATTTAACGGGTCGGGCTCAGCCGCAAGTCGCTAGGCTAAGCGGTGTTGCGATCGCGAATCAGGCGAATCGCGTCCGGTATCGCGGAATCCCCCACTCCATTGCTACGGCTGATGGTGTCGGCGTCTTCAGCGTCAAGTGAAGAGCCTTCGCCAGGGGCCAGAAATAGATTCTCCTCCACGGAATGTTGCTTGGTGTAGAGGTCGTAATACCTTCCGCCTGCGGCGTAAAGCGAAGTATGCGTGCCGCGCTCAATAATCCTTCCCGCTTCGATGACCAAAATTTGATCGGCGCGGCGAATCGTGGAAAGGCGATGGGCAATGACAAAGGTAGTGCGGCCGCGCATCAAGTAGCGCAATCCTTCCTGGATCAAGGCCTCGGATTCCGAATCAAGGCTTGAGGTGGCTTCGTCGAGGATGAGAATCCGCGGATCAGCGAGAATGGCTCGAGCGATGGAGACGCGCTGCTTCTGACCGCCAGAGAGTTTCACGCCGCGCTCGCCGACGATGGTGTCGTACTTGTTTTCGAATGCTTCGGCAAATTCATCGACGCGCGCGATGCGACAGGCGGCGAGAATTTCGGCCTCGGATGCGTCCGGCCGTGCAAACGCCACATTTTCACGGATGGTGCCGTCGAAAAGAAAAGTCTCTTGCAGGACCACGCCCAGTTGGGTGCGATAGGAGTCGAGTTTGACGGTGGAAAGATCGATACCGTCAACCAAGACTCGGCCTGACGACGGGACATAAAATGCGGCAATCAAGCCGATGATGGTGGATTTTCCGGCGCCCGAGGGGCCCACCAAAGCGGTGACCGTGCCGGGCTCGGCGCGGAAATTAATATCGTGCAAGACTTCCTTGCGCGAATCGTACGCGAAGTTCACATCTTCCATTACCACTTGGCCGGTGACGCGCGGCAGTTTGACGACGCGGCCCGGCATTTCATCTTCGATTTTCTCGTCCAGAATTTCTCGGGTGCGTTCGAGTCCGGTAATGGCTTCAGTAATTTGTGTGCCGATAGCTACGATCTGAAATACCGGGGCGACCAGCAGGCCCAAGAAGATGGAGTAGGTCAGAAAGGTTCCCAGGGTCATGGTGCCCGCGAGAATTCGGTGTGCGCCCATAAACATGACTACCGCGCTTACCAGTCCCATCAAGGCGGCTGCCGACAAACTCATAATGGAAGTAGCCGTCAGGGTTTTCAGCACGTTGTCGAGCAAGCGCTGTACACCGGCGGAGAAGATTTTTTCTTCGCGCGCTTCGGCGTGATAGCCCTTGACGACACGGACACCGCCGAGAGACTCGGTCAAGCGACCGGTGACCTCGGCCGTGATTTTTGGGCGGGCGCGAAAGATGGGACGAATGGTGGTGAAAGCCTTGTTGAGTCCTATGCCAAAAACCAGCAGCACGGTGAAAGCGATTACGGTCATAGCCACGCTAATACGCAGCAAGATCACCAGGGCCAGTATTGCGGTCATAAGGCCGCCGACAAATTCAACGAGGCCGGTGCCGATCAAATTGCGCACGCCTTCGACGTCGCTCATGATGCGCGAAACCAAGACGCCGGTTTTGTTCGAATCGTAAAAAGAGATGGATAACTTGCCGATGTGGGCCTGCACCTGGCGGCGGAGATCAGCGATCATCTTTTGTGCGGATTTGGAGAGCAGTTGGGTCAGGGTGAAGGAGGTGAGTCCCTGAATCACCGTGGCGGCCAACACCGTCAACACGATCGGAGTCAGCAACCGGATGTGGTGTTTGCCGATGACGTCGTCAACGAGATATTTTGTGGACGCTGGGAGGATCAAGCCGGAGACGCGGTTCACGGCCATCAACAACAATCCGACAGCTAAAATTCCACGGCGAGGCTTGATGAGCGCCCACACGTGCGGAAGATTTTTCCACGCGTTTTTGGTTTTTTTAAGTTTGGGAGTAGCGCGGGAGTCTTTTTCAGTGGGCATCAGTGGAGGGCGTTCAGAACCCCTCGTGTTTGGATGTCCGGGCATGAGGCCTTGTTATATGGTGCGCCGAGGAGCTGCGGTCAATCGGCGCCAGTTTCGGCACGCGCTGCGGGAACAGCCATGGGAGTCTCAAGGTTCAACACCGTAGAAATAAATTCGCTAACGGAAATGCCCAGGTGGCCCCAGAGGCGACGTTTGAGGCTGGTGTAATCCTGGCTGCCGCTGAAGAGGTCGCCGACTAGTTGCCGGAAAACCGGGCTACGGCGCATGAGCTGCACCATGCGGGTCGTGATGGCGGTGCCCAAAACCGAGCCACGATAGAAACGCCTGACGATGCGGGAGGCGAATTCCAGTTCGGCGGAAAAGGAAGCGCGAATCCAGGCGGGATATTTTTCGGGGCATCCTTCAGCGAGAGCTTTGCCCAACAATTCTCCTGAGCGGATGGCGTAGAAAAGGCCTTCGCCGGTAAGTGGATCGACCCACGCGGCGGCATCTCCGATGAGCGCCCAGTTTTTTCCCAGGATGGTGCGCTTGGAAAGGGTATGTTCCTGAGGCGAAGGCAATACGTGGCTATAAAACTTCGCGCCTTCGGTAGGAATTTTATGTTTTTCGACGAAGGTCTTTAAATGAGTGCGCAGCTCGGGGCTAGTATGGGTTTCCATGCTGCCGCAAATTCCCACGGATAGATGATCGCAGCGCGGAAAAGACCAGATGTAGCCTTCGAAGTGAGGAAGAAATTTTATGGTGATAGCGTCGGCGGTTTGCGGGACGAAATAGCCCTGGGTCATTTCCAGTTCGTTGCGCTGCAAGGCGCGGGTTTCGGGCACGAGTTGGTTGCGGGCGCCGGCAGCTAGCACCAGAAAATCGGTGGTGCGCCACTCGCCGTCAACGCAGAAGCGCGGCTTGGAACCTGCGGTATCGACGTTAAAGACGTGGGAGCGCTGGACGGTGCAGCCAGCGGCTTGCGCGCGATCGAGCAACATGCCATTCAGCACGGTGCGTGAATAAATGACGATGGGGTGGGTCATTTCCAGCGAAGCATGGTGTTCTTCGCTGCTGATGATGTCGATTTCGCTGACCAATTTTTTGGGGTAAGGATTATCGAGGAGAAACGGGAAACACTGGACGGCTTTGTGGGTGAGGCCACCGCCACAGGGCTTTTCCCAAGCCAAATGCTCGTCAAAAATGGTGACGTTATTGCCAGCACGTGCGAGTTGCTCGCCGCACATGGCGCCCGAAGGACCACCCCCGACAATCGCTATTTCAGCCATTGTTACGTCTTCCTGGCATGCCGCAAATCCATCGGGGCGGGACGCATTCGGTGGGTTTGGTGAGCCTTAGTAATATGGACAATCAACCGGCAGAAACCTTGGAGAAGTATAACACCGAAAATCCGGCTGTCGGCCAGGGGGATGTTCGTTTGGTACCTGTCTTGGCACTTACAATCGGTGCGTAAATCGAGGAGTGGTTGTTCGGATAGCGCATTTGGAAGGTGCTCCGTCTGTGGATTGTTCTTATTCCACGTTACAAGCTCCACCCTCAAAAAAACTGAGGGTGGGGCACCCTCCGTGTGTTCTTCATTTTGATGAGGATCGGAGATCGGGCATTCGGATTGGCCGGGAGTGACGTGGTAAACTAAGGCTTCGGACCCGCACTTGATCGTGTTCCGCGAGTGACCTTTTGACCTCACGCATTCTTTCATTGCATGAAGCGATTCTGAAATTTGGGCGTGCGCATCGCGGGGATCAGCGCGTCGTTTTCACCAATGGGTGCTTTGATCTGCTCCATCCTGGGCACATACAAACGCTGGAGGCCGCGCGGGCCTTGGGAGACTCGTTGATCGTAGGCATCAACAGCGACGCGAGCGTACGTGAATTAAAAGGTGATGGACGGCCGGTGGTGTGCGAGCAGGAACGCGCTGAAATTCTAGCGGCGCTTGAGTGCGTCGATGCCGTGGTGATTTTCAACGATCTTACTCCGCGCGAAACGATTGCCGCTCTGCTACCGGACGTGTTGGTCAAAGGTGGCGACTGGGCTGACGACCAGATTATCGGCCGCGAGGAAGTAGAAGCAGCGGGTGGGCGGGTCGCTTCGGTGCCGGTAGTTCCCTTTTATTCAACGACCGCGATTCTCCAGAGCATAAGGAATTTGCCACCAGCGCCCGTCACGGAGTGCTGAAGTCCTAGCATGGTCCTCGCATGATACTTCCTGCCGTTCGCGAACGTTTGGACGCTGTGCTGCGCCAGCCCGCCGTGGACGGCGCGCTCGCAGCGCTGCGCACGGGTGCAAATCAGGTGGCGTTTTCGGGCTTGCACGATGTGGCCAAAGCCTTGGTCGCGGCGTATGCGACCCACGCGCTGCGACGACCGGCATTTTTCATAACCAATTCGAACCGGCGCGCGGAGGCCTTTGCGGAGACGCTGCGTTTTTTTTCAAGCGTCTTCCCAGGCAGGACAGGTGCGGCTAGCGGTTTGGCCGGTGAGGTCGCAACTCTGCCGGCGTTCGACACTTTGCCTTGGGAATCGCAGAGCCCCCACCCGGACATTCTGGAACGGCGCGCGGCTACGCTTTTTCGGCTAGCGGATGGACAAATCTCGCTGGTGGTCGCGCCTGTAACTGCGGCGCTGTGGCGTTACAACGATCCGTATCTTTATTTGTCGCTGGCCCGCACGCTCAGCAAGGATTCGGAAATTCCTCACGAAGAGCTTGTCGGCCAGCTCGCTGCTGTGGGCTACACGCGCACGGAAATGGTGGAACTGCCTGGGCAGTTCGCGGTGCGCGGCGGCATCGTCGATTTTTTCTCTCCAGAAGCGCAACGACCGGTGCGCGTCGAACTTCTGGGCGATACCGTGGAATCGGTGCGGGAATTTGATGCGCGCACGCAACGGTCTATCGCTCCGGTAGTTCGGACGACTCTATTGCCGCTGACGGAGTGGGCGGTGCCTAGTGCGGAATCATTCGAACCCACTCGCGAAGCGCCGTGGGAAACGCATTCGTTCTTCGGTCCCTCCGGGCAGGAAAAGCAAACTACGTTGTTCGAGCTGGCTGAGAGTTCACTGCGTCCACTGGTATTTCTGGATGAGCCGCAATCATTGCGCGACGCGGCGGAAAAACATCTCGATAGCGCGAAAGAAAATTACGACCGGCACGGGCAGGCTAACGCGCCGGAGGTTTCGGACTTTTTTTGGACGGGTGAACAACTTACTCAAGCGTTGGAAAAGACTTCCCAAATACGGCTGGAGCAACTGGGACTGATGGCCGACTCTTTCGAACGGTTTGAGCTTTCTTCGCGACCCAGCGCGCGCTTTCACGGCGATGTGGTGGCTTGCATGGCAGAGGTGAAATCGCAGTTGGCAGCTGGGGGCACGGTCTTCCTCACTGCCGGAAGCCTGGGAGAACTGGAGCGTCTCGCTGACGTCTCGCGTGAATACGAAGTTCCTTACGTTCTCGGGGAATCGGAAGATGCCGCGGCGGGCTTCACTGCGGAAGCCGCGACGGAGTCGGCCACGCTGTTGTTGATTCGCGCGCCTTTTTCTGAAGGGGTGACGTTTCCAGACGCGCGCGTGACGCTTTTCGGAAACGCTGATCTGTTTGATGTGACGCCCTCGGTTGAACGGCCCAGTCGCAAGATCCGGACTTCCGGCTTTTTCAGCGATTTTGCGGAGCTCAAACCTGGCGATTTCGTAGTTCACGTCGATCATGGCATTGGGCAATTCGATGGGCTGCGGCAGATCGAATCGGACGGGCGGCGAGGCGAATTCATGCTGCTCAAGTACGCGGATGAGGCGCGGCTTTACGTTCCTCTCGAGCGCATGGACCTGGTTCAGAACTATCGCATCGTGGAGGGCGACCATCCTCCGCTGGATAAATTGGGCGGGACAGCGTGGAACACACGCAAGACGCGCGCACGCAAATCGGTGGAAGACATGGCCGATCAACTGCTGGCCCTGTACGCGCAGCGGAAGACGGCGCCAGGGTTTGCGTTTTCGCCGGACGGAAATTTTCAGCGTGAATTTGAGGATGCGTTCGAGTTTGAAGAAACGGCGGACCAAAACACCGCGCTCACGGACATTAAGAGGGACATGGAGCGTGGGGCGCCGATGGATCGGCTGCTGTGCGGTGACGTTGGCTATGGCAAAACCGAAGTAGCCATGCGGGCGGCGTTCAAGGCGGTGGCTGACAGCAAGCAAGTTGCGGTGCTGTCGCCCACCACGGTGCTGGCGTTTCAACATTTCGAAACATTCAAGCATCGCTTCGCGGCTTTTCCTGTAAGAATCGACATGTTGAGTCGATTCCGGAGCGCGGCCGAGCAGAAAAAAACGCTGGCCGATCTGGAAGCGGGAAAAGTGGATATCGTCATCGGGACGCACCGACTTTTATCCAAAGACGTAAAGTTTCAGGAATTAGGGCTATTGGTTGTCGACGAAGAGCAACGGTTTGGTGTGGCGCACAAGGAACGATTGAAGGAAATGAGCAAAAACGTGGACGCGTTGGCGCTTTCCGCCACTCCCATTCCGCGCACGCTGCACATGTCGCTGGTGGGACTTCGGGACATGTCGCTGATTGAGACGCCGCCGCGCGACCGGCTGGCGATTCAGACGGTGGTTGCGCCATTTCAAGAGGAGCTGGTGCAACGCGCGATCGAAACGGAATTAGCGCGGGAAGGCCAGGTGTACTTCATTCACAATCGGGTCGAGTCGATTTATTCGCTGGCCGCACTGGTTTCGAAACTTGTGCCGAAAGCGCGCGTGGTAGTGGCGCACGGGCAGATGGGTGAAAAAGAGCTTGAAGCGGTGATGTTGAAATTTATTCGCGATGAAGCGGATGTACTGGTGGCCACCACGATCGTGGAAAACGGGCTGGATATTCCGCGCGCAAACACCATCCTGATTAATCGCGCGGACCGGCTGGGGCTTGCGGAGCTGTACCAGTTGCGGGGACGGGTGGGGCGTTCGAGCCAGCGGGCTTACGCGTATCTGCTGGTTCCACCGGAAGAAATTTTGTCTGATATCGCGCGCAAGCGGCTGGCGGCAATGAAGGAATTCAGCGAATTGGGGGCGGGATTCCGCATCGCCGCGCTTGACCTGGAATTGCGTGGAGCGGGCAACATGCTGGGACGGCAGCAACACGGGCACATCGAAGCGATTGGCTTTGATTTGTATTGCCAGATGCTGGAACGTGCGGTTTCCAAGCTGAAGGGCGAGGATGTTACGCCAGAACTGCGCACGACTTTGAGTCTGGGTTTCGATGTGCGCATTCCGCAGGAGTATATTCCCAGCGAAAATCTTCGGCTGCGCACGTACAAGCGGATTTCGTCTATTTCGACCGAGGCGGAAAAACAGGATGTTCGCAAGGAACTGGAGGATCGCTTTGGAGCACTGCCCAAATCGGTGGAAAACCTATTGGAGTATGCGACCCTCAAATCCATGAGCGAGCGGCTGCGTATTTCTTCCGTGGAGCGGCAAGGGAGCCGGGTGGCGATCCGGTTTTATCCGGAGACTACTCTTGATCCGGCCAGGCTGGTCTCCGTGGTGCGGTCTCGAAAAGGGATCAAGCTGGATCCCAGCGGCGTACTTTGGATGGAAGTTGCGCGAGGCGAGTCGGTCGCCGAATCGGTCAGAAACGTATTGCTGGGGCTTCAAGGCGAGAGCTAGACTGCGTAGAAGTAATCTAAAGTGCTAAACTCAAGACGAGGTATTAATGCGTAAATTACTTTTATTTTTGGCATTTTGCGGCGCGTTGCCCATCGCGATTCTGGCCCAGGACAACTCCGCTAATACTCCTCAACCCAAGCCCGCGGACAGGCAAGATAAGTCGACTCCCGCGCTCGAAAAGCCGGGGATGGCTCCGGAAACGCCCGAGGCGACGAAGACGCCGGCACCTGCCAAGAAGGCTCCGGCTCCAGCAACGAAGGTTGATCCCAACTCGGGGCGTGTGGTGGAAGAGATCATCGCCCGGGTAAACAACGAAATTATTACGCGCTCGGAATATGAGAAGGCGCGGACCGCGGCCGCTGATGAAGCTAAACAGGATTGCCAGGGTCATTGCACTCCAGAACAACTGCAGATTGCGATCGAAGATGGGCAGAAAAATGCGCTGCGCACTCTGATCGACCAGTCTTTGCTTGTGCAGCGCGGCAAGGATATGGGGCTGAGCGTGGAGCCGGATGTGATCAAGAAGCTGGATCAGGTCCGGATACAGAACAATATAGCCAGCATGGAAGATCTGGAAAAGGCGGTTTCAGCTCAGGGAGTTAACTGGGAAGATTTCAAGAATAATATCCGCAATGGGGTCTTGACGCAGCGAGTGATCGGCAGCGAGGTTGGCTCGCACATCACCATCGGGCACGACGAAATCGAAAAATATTACAACGAACATAAGGCGGAGTTTGTGCGGCCGGAACAGGTGGCGCTGCGCTCTATCGAAATAAATACGGAAAAGAAATTGCCGGAAGAAATCGTGGAGCTGAAAAAGAAGGCGGAGACTACGCTGAAACGCATCAAGGACGGGGAAGACTTCGCTGAAATGGCCAAGCGCTTTTCCGATGGGAGTACCGCGAAGCAGGGCGGCTTTTTGGGAGTTTACAAACGCGGCGAGTTATCCAAAGAACTTGAAGATACCGTTTTCAAAATGCGAAAGAATGAAGTTACGGATGTGATGGAGACCAAGCAGGGATTTTTAATTCTGCAAGTTCTGGAACATTATGATGAAGGCGAACAATCGCTCGCCAAAGTTGAACCAGAAATCACCGACAAACTGTATAGCGCGCGCATGGAACCTGCTATGCGGGAGTATGTAAAAACCTTGCGCGAACAAAGCTATGTGGTGATCAAGCCGGGGTTCCAAGATATCGCGGGTGGCGGCAACTCGGAGATTCAGGAAGTTAGCGCGACTCCGGAAGCTACGAAGAAGAGCAAGAAGGCGCATAAGAAATACGGTTTGTTCGGCAAAAAGCCGGACACTGGCTTATGAAGACTCCGTTTGTCACGGACCTAGGCAGCGAACAAATAATCACCACTTTTTTCCTGGTACACGAAAAAGAGATTCGCAACACGCGCGAGGGGAAATCCTACCTTCGTCTTGAACTTGGGGATCGCAGCGGGACGATCGAAGCGCGCATGTGGGACTTGTTTGAGACCATCGCGAAAGACATCAATCGCGATGATTTTGTAAAGGTGCAGGCGCGCGTAGAGATATATCGCAACAAACCGCAGTTGGCATTGCAGCAGGTTCGGCGAGCGAAGCCTGAAGAAATCGATCTAGTAGATTTCCTGCCGCATACCAAAGAGGACGTGGACAAGCTGTATGAGCGGTTGTTGGAATACGCGGGAGCGATTCGCAATCCATGGCTGAAGATTTTGGTTGCGGGAATCATTACTGATCCACAAATTGCGCCGCGGTATAAACGCGCGCCTGCGGCTAAAGTGATGCATCACGCTTTTATTGGCGGCTTGCTCGAGCATGTGGTCGGGCTGTGTGCTTTGGCGCAGCTGTTGGCGACGCAATATGCCGAGCTGGACGTGGATTTGCTGCTGACCGCGGCGATGCTTCACGATGTCGGCAAGCTGGATGAACTTTGTTACGAGCGGGCCATCGGGTATACCACCGAAGGGCAACTTCTGGGTCATATTGTCATGGAGCTGGAAACCGTCTCGAAGGCCGTGGACAGCATTCCGGGTTTCCCTGCCCCGCTGAAAACCGTGGTGCAGCACATGCTGATCAGCCATCACGGGCAGTATGAGTTTGGGTCGCCGAAACTGCCGATGATTCGTGAAGCGATGGTTTTCCACTACATGGACGATCTCGATTCGAAAATGGCGGCGGTGCGCGCAGCGCTTGGCAGTGGGGCAGGCGATGACCAATGGTCTGCGTACAGCACCGCGCTGGGGCGAAAATTCCTGCGGCTGGAAGAATTTTTGAGACAAAATCCGGAACTCTCGGAAGAATGTAAATAACTCCGTGCTGCCAGCATCATTCAAAATTCGCAACGTCGTAATTGAGCCGGCTACCATCCTGGCGCCCATGGCGGGCGTCACGGACACGCTGTTCCGGCGTGTAATTCGGGGGCTCGGCGGGTGCGGGTTGCTTATGACGGAGTTTACTTCGTCAGAGGGCATCACCCGCAGCGCCGCGAAAACCTTGCGGTATCTATATTTTCAGGAAGACGAGCATCCGATTACGGCGCAACTATTTGGCGCGAATCCCGAAGTCATGGCGCGCGCGGCGAAAATGGTGGAAGACCTGGGTTACGACGCGGTGGACATCAATCTGGGGTGTCCTGCTAAAAAAGTTGTAAAGTGCGGCGGGTCGGGTTTGCTACGCGACTTGGATCTTCTAGGGGGAATTTTCCGGGCGGTGCGGGCGGCAGTTCAGATTCCTCTGACTATTAAACTGCGCGCCGGTTGGGACGAAAATTCGGTTGTGGCTGTGGAAGTCGCGAAGATGGCGGAGTCCGTGGGAGTGGAGGGCGTCGCTGTCCATCCGCGCACACGAGCTCAGGGTTACAGTGGGCGCGCGGATTGGAATCTGATCGCGCGCGTCAAGCAGGCGGTGAAAATTCCGGTGATCGGGAATGGCGACGTCAACACTCCGGAAGACGCGGCACGCATAGTGGAAGAAACTGGTTGCGATGCGGTGATGATCGGGCGCGCGGCGGCGACCAATCCATGGATTTTTTCCCAGATGCGGCAATATGCGGAGACGGGCCGCTACGACCTCCCCAGCGACGAAGAGCGTCATCAGTTACTTTCTGTATACTACCGGCAGATTAGTTCTGCCAATTTACCGGACGCAGTGGGCAAAATGAAGCAATTCGCATGCTGGTTCACCCACGGCGTGGGGAATGGCAGCGAGCTACGCCGTATCGTACATGCGGCGCGAACGCCCGGCGAAGTGCTGGACAGTGTGGAAGGGTTCTTCGCGGACCGGTCGAAATTAGCGGGGGAGGACCCAGTCCATGCTCCAGCTCAGTACATCCATTTCGGAGCAACGCACGAATCGTAGACTCGCGGTACGCTTACCACTGACGGTGAGCGGGTGGGACAGCCGTGGAGTGATTTTTCAGGAAGAAACTTCCAGCGAAAATCTTTGTCGCAGCGGAGCGGCGTTTGTCACGCGCTTCGATCTGGCGATCGGGTGCGATGTGGAAATTCACATCCCAATTGCGCAAAGTTCCGTTCGCCGCAAGGAAGCGGAATCGGATTTCACGACGCGCGGCCGGGTAGTTCATGTGGAAAGTGCCGAGGCCCGGGGAGAGAAAATTATTGGGGTGCGGTTTATCGGGCCACACTTCCGGCGCATGTTTTTGTCTGAATCAGCTGCATAGCTCGGCTAATTTATTCCACTTCAGTTTTGCCAAGCGCTTCCAACAGTTGTCCATACGCGGCTCTGCGCGTCAAACCTCGTTCTTTAGCGGCCAGTTTCAAGGCGTCCTTGCGATCCAGCTTGGCTTGGCGAATCAACTCGTCGACGCGTTCCGATAAACTCTGCGTGGAATCCAGGTTGGCGCGCGCCTCGGTGGGATCTTCCGGTCCGATCAACAAGGTAATCTCGCCTCGCGCTGGGCGGACCTCAAGGGAAGCGGTGAGCTCGGAAAGCTTTCCGCGCCTGAATTCTTCGTGAAGTTTTGTTACTTCGCGCGCGAGACACGCGGGGCGGTCCCCAAGGATCTCGCGTGCGTCCGCGATGCATTCCTCCACGCGATGCGGGGCTTCGTAAAAAATAATGGTGCGATTTTCGATGCGTAGGCGCTCGAGAGCACGGCGACGTTCGCCGCTGCGTGAGGGTAAAAATCCCACGAACAGAAATTCTTCGTTGGGCAAACCGGAGGCCGAAAGCGCGGCTAGCAGAGCCGACGGGCCGGGGATCGGTACAACCGAAATGTGATGGCGCAAGCACATAGCCACGAGCCGGTGGCCCGGATCGGAAACGAGGGGCATTCCCGCATCGGATACCAGGGCGATTTTCGCGCCTTGCTCAAGCGCGACTACAAGTTCGGGGGCGCGGGTCATCTCGTTGTGTTCGTGATAACTGACAAGTGGTTTATTGATGTTGTAGTGGTTCAGTAGTTTTGAGGTATGACGCGTATCTTCGCAAGCGATCTGATCCACTTCCTTCAAAATTCGCAGACCGCGGAAAGTCATGTCTTCAAGATTGCCGATGGGCGTACCTACCAGGTACAAACAGCCGGCAGCGCTTGCGGGCACGCCAAGAATTTCGCCGTTTATCGGGGCTTTGGGTAACGTTTCGTTTTTGGCGGATCGAACAAATTTCTTGCTACTCATGGCTTCGAGTCTATCATGCGCTCCGGAAGCGCACTGCCACGCATGTTATAATCCAAATTCTAATTCCGTAAGGAGATTTCTGTGCCGTTGTACGAATACGCTTGCCTGAAGTGTGGCCGCCACACCGACAAAATCGAACCGGTCGCCGGTCCGCATCTGAAAAAATGCCCTCATTGCGGCGGCAAGGTGGAATCGGTGATCACCGCGCCTGCTATTAAATTCAAAGGCTCAGGCTGGTACGTGAATGATTACGCGGCTAAGTCGAATTCAGGTGAGGGGAAAAAATCCGAAGGGGCGGCGGGCAACTCGAGCGAGTCGAAAGAATCGGCGAAGGATTCCAAGGATTCCGGTTCGAAGGAATCGTCGTCAAAAGAATCCTCGGGTAAGGACAGCGGCTCCAAGGAATCGTCTTCTTCAAAGGACTCCAAAGAGAAAAAGCCTTCGCCCGCGAAAAAAGACTGACTTTAGTAATTTTAGTTTAGCTTCAGCGACTTCAAATAGGCTTTAAACCCGGCACCCAATTCTTCGTTCTGAAGAGCCAACTCCACGGTAGCGATCAGAAACCCCAGTTTATCGCCGGCATCGTAAGAAACTCCTTCATAGATGTAGGCCCACAGGCCCTGCTGCTGTGCCAGAATACGCAACCCATCGGTCAGTTGAATTTCGCCGCCGGATCCCGGCTTGGTTTGCGCCAAGTATTCGAAAATTTCCGGAGGCAGAACATAGCGACCGGTGATGGCGAGATTGGACGGAGCATTCTCCGGCTTGGGTTTTTCGACGAGGTCTTTTATTCGCAGCAAGCGAGCTCCAAAAGGCGGCTGCGGTGCGGGCTCGGCGTTCACAATGCCATAAAGATGCGTTTTATGTTTGGGCACTTCTTCTACAGCAATTGCGCCTAGCCCAGTGGCTTCGTATACGTCAATCAATTGTTTGGTGGCGGGATTTTTGCCGGGAATCAGGACATCGCCTAAAAGCACAGCGAAAGGTTCGTCACCCACGAGGTCACGAGCGACCAGGACGGCGTGGCCGAGTCCCAGCGGTTCTTTTTGGCGCGTGTAACTGATCTGGACCATGTCGCCGATACTGCGGACTAGCTCCGCCTGGTCGGTCTTGCCTTTGTCTTCCAGAAATTTTTCGAGGAGTGGCGAGGCATCGAAGTGATCTTCAATGGAGCTTTTCCCTCTGCCGGTGACGATAATGATGTGCTCTATGCCCGCGGCCACGCATTCTTCCACGACGTATTGAATTTGCGGTTTGTCGACGACTGTGAGCATTTCTTTGGGCTGGGCTTTGGTTGCCGGTAAAAAACGGGTGCCAAGTCCGGCTGCGGGTAAAACTGCCTTGCGGACTTTTTGACGTCTCTGTCGGGTTTGTTCTGGAAACTTTATGGTCGTAGAAGAATTATCGATGGTCATAAGGTTTCATGAAAGTAGCTGCAGGGGTCTGGATTTGTCAATCCAACCGTCACTGTAGAACAATGAAGTAGCATCATCTGAGAAATTTTATGGGCACGCGGATTCTGGGAATTGAATCGTCCTGCGACGAAACGGCAGCCGCCGTGGTTGCGGACGGGCTCGAAGTGTTATCGAACGTGGTGGCGTCGCAGATCGAGATTCATAAAAAATATGGCGGGGTGGTGCCGGAGTTGGCGTCTCGCGAACACTTGCGGCAGATCGTGCCGGTCGTCCGCGAGGCGCTCGCGCAGGCGAACATGCAGCTGGCGGAACTGGATGCCATCGCGGTAACACAAGGGCCGGGGTTGGTGGGAGCTTTGCTAGTGGGGATCACGTATGGAAAAACGTTGGCGGGAGCCCTCCAGAAACCTTTGATACCGGTGAATCACCTGGAAGGGCATGTGCACGCCGTTTTTCTGGAGGCGCACCGCGCGGGTCGCACGGTGAAATTCCCTGCGGTGTGCTTGATCGTCTCGGGGGGGCACACGGTTCTTTACGAAGTGACTGAGACGCAGAGACAGAAGCCAGAGGATTTCAAAGCTCTGAGCTACCGCAAAATCGGGCAGACTCGCGATGATGCCGCTGGCGAAGCTTACGATAAGGTCGCGAAGCTTCTGGCGCTGGGCTATCCTGGCGGGCCGATTCTCGATCGCTTGGCTAATGCCGGAAATGGTGTGAGTAACGGTGCCGCGCCGCAGGTAAGATTTGGGCCTACGAAAATGAGAGGCAACGCGCTGGATTTCAGCTTTAGCGGTTT